>CAZTDC010000156.1:0-7430 GCA_964612165.1 uncultured Salinivenus sp. | reverse complement strand
GCCGCTCCAGGCCACCTCGGCGCCGCAGGCCTGCAGCGTCTCGACGAGCACGGCCGTCTCCTTCGTGACGTGAAGGCAACCGGCAATCTTGTAGCCCTCGAACGGCTTCTCGTCGGCGTATTCCTCACGGAGTTCCATGAGGACGGGCATGCGGCTCTCCGCCCACTCAATGCGCTTTCGGCCCTCTTCGGCTAAACTGAGGTCCTGTACTTTGTACTGTCCTTCTTCGTGGTCCATGTGCGTGTCGGAATTTGAGTTCGGATAGACGTGGATGTGCGGCTTGGGATCAGATGCGTCTCCTCCCAGCCCAAACGGAGTCGCCTCCGTGCACGGGCGGGCGAAGGCGACGGGCGCCCCTTTCAGACCGGGATTAATCAACCATGGCTTGCTACTCCCGGCGGGGGGAACGGTTTATCAGTTTGGGGTAAATTCCCCCTACGTTCCACACGAGTAACACCGTCGGCTCTCGACACGATCGATTCCGCTCTCCCTGAAGTCCTGTGCCCCATCCATCACACAAAGAGCACGACCATCAGCGTGTACAGGACGATCGCCAGCCCCCCCGCCACGCTCGCCAGCGGGAGCTGGGTGTAGACGTGGTCCATGAGGTCCGATCCGGTGGCCAGCGACGACAGCACCGTCGTGTCCGAGATGGGCGAGCATTGATCGCCGTACACCGATCCGCCAACCACCGCCCCGAAGCAGAGCGTGATGAAGAGCGGGTCCTGCGAGATGCTCCATGCCAGCGGCATAGCCACCGGAAAGACCACCGCGTACGTGCCCCAGGACGTCCCCGTCGAAAAGGCAATGATGAGGCAAAGTATGACCAGCAGTCCCGGCAAGACAGCGGGCGGGATGGCATGCCCTACCGTGTCCACCACGTACTCGGCCGTGCCCACCGCATCGGCC
This sequence comes from uncultured Salinivenus sp., assembly GCA_964612165.1. Lineage (GTDB taxonomy): Bacteria > Bacteroidota > Rhodothermia > Rhodothermales > Salinibacteraceae > Salinibacter. The sequence goes on along the minus strand of CAZTDC010000156.1, from coordinate 6,521 downwards.
ACCTCTTTCAGCGACACGGCCAGCGCGAGGATGATGGCCCCGATGGTCACGCCTTTGCAGCCGTCGACGAAGCCATCCATAACGACGTTGAAGTCCATGCCCCTGAATAGCGCGAGGCCCATCCCCACCAGCACGGCCAGCACGAAGGCCTCCGCGATGAGAAGTGTGGGATCCTCCGTGTTGCCCAGGTAGAAGTACGTGTAGAGGTACGGCAAAATGGCCACCCCCAGCAGGGTGCCAATCGGGCCAAGGAAGTCGACGAGACTCGGCGTGTATGTGTCCGGCACCCTCATCTCCGTGAGTTCACGTGAGGTGAGCGGTGTTGCCTCATCCCGATCGAGCTTGCCCGTCGAGCGGGCCCGGTCGATTGCGTCCCGCATCTGCTGGCTCGGCACCCACGACAAGAACTCCCAGGCGAAGAGGAACGTCAGGATGACCGCAAAAATCGCGTAGAAGTTGGCCCAGATGGAGGAGAAAAAGAACGCGATGCCGTCCTGCGTGGTCTCAAAGAGCGGAATGGTCCCGGCCACGAGACCGCCCACGTAGATGGGCCACACGTTGAAGGGGATGATCGTCGCCGCCGGGGAAGCCGTCGAGTCGACGACATAGGAGAGCTCCTCGTGCGAGACGTTGTGCTGATCGCCGATGGGGCGAGCGGTGGCGCCGGTGAGCACCGTTGAGATGGTCCCGCCCTGGTGAAAGACGAGCCCCATGATCCAGGTGAAGAACTTGGCGGTTCGGGGCCCCTGTACCATCTTCTCACCGGCCCACTTCGCGAAGCGAAGCGCGCCCCCCGTCCGCGTCCAGAGCCCGATGAGCCCGCCGAGGGCCCAGAGATACACCAGCAGGATGAGCGCAAAGTCTTCCGTGCCGATGGCCGGGATAAGAAAGGCATCGATGATGTTGACATTTCCAGCGATAATGCCGCCCGCCGCAATCCCGATGAAGAGGGCACTCACCACCTCCCGCAGCCAAAAGGCCAGCACAATGGCGATGAGCGGCGGCAGCACCGACCAGAAGCCGTAGTGCTCCCCGTCGAGCTGCTGCGCCTCCACCTTCGGAATGTCCCCGGCAAGGTACACGGCCGCACCGAGCCCGCCCAGTACCAGCGCGGCCACAACCCACCGTTGCCACCAGGGCACCTCACTCTCCGCATCGGCTGTGTGTACGTCCTCTGGATCGGCAGATCCGGACTCCTGTACGTCGGTCGGGGAATCGGGGGCGTCGGGCATGAGGTACGGGTGCGTTGTTGGCGTCGAATTTCAGCCTCCAACTAAGGAACTGAGCACCACGGACGCCAACTCATGTACCAACCACGAATTGAATTTCGATTTGGGCCGGACCGCTCACCTGATCAAATCCCCCCTCATGCGTGTTGCAGCCCGAATCAGGCGTGCTCCTCCTCAAAGCAATCTGGCGAACGCCGCCTCAGACGCGCTACGGGCATACGGCTGGAGTCCCGCTACAGCGACCGAAGCATGGTGACGACGCTCTGCAGCCTCAGACCAGCAGACGGAGTCGATTCTCTTCCGCCGAGGGCATGAACGCGGATTACTCGATCTGCTCTTGCGCTTGCTCCGTGAGTGCATCCAGGACCCTCCGCTTCTCCTGAAGCTTCTCCCGGATAGTCTTGAAGCGCCGGTGATGGGTGGACGTCGGGGGCTGAAGGGAGGGCTGCGTCACGTAGCTCCAGTTGAAGACGCCCGCGAGCCCGTAGATCTCGTCTCGAAGATCGTCGAGCTCGCTGGTCCGCGCCTCGGCACTATCGAGGAGGGCGGCCAGGTCTTCCGGAATCGACTCGACCTGTCCCGACAGATCGTTGCGATGGGCCTTGATCCGTTCCGTGAGGGAGTCGGCGCGCTGGGCGGCCCGGAAGGCGGTGTGCTGTTCGTCGAGCACGTCGAGGAGGAAGGCCTCCCGCTTCCGCCACTGGGCGGCCGACAAGGCCATAGCCGGATCGCCGCGCACCTCAACCGTCTCTTCCGCTTCCGCGCCCCCGGCCTTCAACGTCACCGTGTACGCACCCGGCCGGACGAACGGGCCCTTCGGCTCCAAGGGGTACTCGATCTCCGGCAGAATCGTATCGGGCTCCACGACGCCCTCCCGCCCATCGTCGTCGTTCTCCTCGGTCGGGGGTGGGGGATGGGTGAGGTCCCACGTTACGCGATGAATCTGGCCGGTGCTGGTGGGGCCATCGAGCCGCCGCACAATCGTGCCGTCGGAATTTCGGATGACGAGTTCGACGGAATCCGTCGGAGAACCGAGGTGGTAATGGATTAGTGCCCCAAATGTCGGGTTCTCTCCCGACCACGATTCCTGGCCGCGATACGACGTGTTCTTCCAGAAGTTGCGGATTGTCGCGGGTCGGATCGAGAACAGGTGCGCGTCGGCGTTTTTGGCCTCCGCGGTCCACTCCGCAATCGGAGTGGTGTCGTCGAGGACGAAGAGACTGCGCCCGTGCGTGCCCACGACGAGGTCCTTCTCGCGCGGGTGGATCGCCAGATCGTCGTAGAGCGTGGTCGGCAGTCCGGACTTGACCTTCGTCCACTGGTCCCCGGCGGTCGTCGAAGCAAAGAGGGCGTGCTCGGTGCCCAGGAAGAGAGCATCCGGGTTGTCGGGGTGCTCCACAATCACGTTCACCGGGCCCTCGTCCGGCAGGCCGGTTGTCTTCTTCGTCCAGGTCTGGCCGAAGTCGGTCGTCTTAAAGACGTAGGGGGCAACGTCGCCGTCGCGATGGCCGTCGAGCGTGACGTAGGCCACCCCCTCCCCGGCGGCCGAAGCAATCACCCGACTCACGTAGGTCGTGTCGTTCACGGCCTCGATGTTGCGGCCCACCTCCGTCCAGCTCACACCCCCGTCGCGCGAGACCTGCACGTTGCCGTCGTCGGTGCCCACCCAGAGCACGTCCGGCGTAAGAGGAGACTCGGCGATGGTCGTGATCTCGCCGTAGCTGGCGGTGCCGTCGTGCTTCGACAGCATATTCTTTCGACCCGGCACCCCCATCAGCGACAGACTATCGCGCTCAACGTCCTTCGTTAGGTCCGGCGTCCGGGTCCAGGTGTTGCCCGTGTCGCGGGAGATGAAGAGGCGATTGCCGCCAAAGTAGACCGTTGACGAGTCGTGACGCGAGACGTGGCTGGGTGTGACCCAATCGAAGCGGTACTCCAGGCTGTCGGGCTCAAGGGGCTGAACGTTCAGATTGTCGCCGGTCTCCGGATCGACGCGCTGGAGCCCTCCATTCTGCGAGCCCACGAACACCGCTCGCGGGCCGGCCACCTGCTGATACATCCCGTCCCCAAAGCCCGTCTGCTTCCAGTCGTCGTCGATAATTCCCTTCCAGCGGCGGGTCTCACTGGGCCCCATCCAGGAGTGGTTGTCCTGCATGCCGCCGTAGATGCGGTACGGATCCCTGTTGTCTAGACCAATGGCGTAGAATTGGCCGATGGGCAGGTTGTTAATGCGTCGGTAGGTCGTCCCGCGATCCCAGCTTTCGTGCAGGCCTGCGTCGCCCGCGAGATAAAGATGCTTCGGATTGGTCGGATCGATCCAGAGGGTATGGTGGTCGCTGTGTACGCCTACGTCGTAGCTTGGGCGAGTGGGCATCTGCGTGAAGCTCTGTCCGGCATCCTCGCTCATGTAAAACTCCGTCGCGAGGATGAAGACGCGATCGGCGTCCGTCGGGTCCACCTCGATGTGGCTGTAGTACATGGGCCGCGGATTCAGGCCGTTGACCTTCGTCCAGGAGGCCCCGGCATCGGCGGTGCGATAGGTGCCACTCTTCTCGGCGTGCTCGACGGTGGCGTAAAGCACGTCCGGGTTCGACCGGGCAAGCGCAATTCCGATGCGGCCTTTGTCCCGATCGCTGTCCGGAAGGCCGTTCGTGAGTTCGGTCCAGTTCTCGCCCCCATCCGTCGTCTTGTAGATGCCACTGCCCGGCCCTCCGCCGTTGAAGCCCCACGTGCGACGCAGGCGCTGGTAGGTCGCAGCGTATAGCACGTCGGGATTCTCCGGGTCCATCGCCAGGTCCACGGCCCCGGTGTATTTATTCACGAAGAGAACCTTCGTCCAGGTCTCCCCACCGTCGGTGGTCTTGTAGACGCCCCGTTCCTGCGACGCCGCCCACAGATTGCCGAGCGCCGCCACGTAGGCCACGTCCGGATCCTCGGGATGCACCTTGATGCGACCGATGTGACGCGTCTGCTCCAGCCCAAGGTGGGTCCAGGTGGAGCCGGCGTCCACCGACCGATAGACGCCGTTGCCCCAGGAGGTGCTCTGGCGGTTGTTTTGCTCGCCGGTGCCGGCCCACACGACATCGGGATTCGACGACGCTATCGCCACGTCTCCAAATGTGCTCACGGGCTGGTCGTCGAAGATCGGGTCCCAGGTCGTGCCCTTGTTCGTCGTTTTCCAGAGCCCGCCCGTCGCGGTGGCCGCGTAGATCGTCGAGGGATCGTCGGGGAGGGCCTCCACATCGTGGATGCGCCCCCCGGTCACCGACGGCCCAATTTGTCGGAACTGAAGACGGTCGAGGGTCTGGTCAGTGAGGGGCACCTGCTGGGCACGGCCGGGTTGGGCAAGCGCCACGCCCGCCCAAACGAATGCAGCGAGGAGGAGGAAGCGACGCACGGATCTACGGGACATCTGTGTCAGAGCAGCACCGCGAGGGTAAGAGTTAAGTTTCTCAGCCTACGCCATCTCTCGCAGCGGCTCTACAACTTTCTTCACCGTCTCTGCGCTGGACATGATGTAGAAGTGGAGACACGGGACGCCCGCACTCATGAGCTCTTCCGTCTGCTGGATCGCCCACTCGACGCCAATGTCTTCCACGTCTTCGGGGTCGGCCGCGTCCACCTCAGCGGCCAGCTCTTCCGGGATCTCGGTGTGGAAGTACTTCGGCAGGAGGCGAAGGTGACGCTTCCGCTTCAAAATCTTGACCCCCGGAATGATCGGCACCTCGATGCCCACGTCCCGGCACTGCTCCACGAAATTGAAGAAGTACTCGTTGTCGAAAAACATCTGGGTGACGATGTAGTCGGCTCCGGCCTCCACCTTCTGCTTCAGGCGCATGATGTCCCACGTCAGGTTGGGCGCCTCGAAATGCGTCTCGGGATAGCCGCCCACCCCGACACAGAAATCGGTAGGCTCGGCGTCGATCAGGTCCTCCAGGTACTGCCCGTTGTTCATATCGTCGATCTGGCGAACGAGATCGACGGCGTACTCGTTGCGCGAACGGTTTCCCTGGATGGGCTTCTCGTACCCGGTATCGTCCCCCCGAATGGCGAGCACGTTGTCGATGCCCAGGTAGTTGAGCTCGATGAGGGCATCCTCGGTCTCCTCTCGCGTAAAGCCGCGACAGAGAAGGTGCGGCACCGTGTCGATGTCGAACCGCGCCTCAATGGCCGCACAGAGCCCAATCGTGCCGGGCCGTTTGCGCTTCACGCACCGCTGCCACGTTCCGTCGTCCTGCTTCTCGTAGGACACCTCCGCCGAGTGGCTGGTCACGTCGATGAACGGCGGATCGAACGGCATCAACTCCTCCACGACGTGAAGCATCTGATCGGCGGATCCCCCGCGCTTCGGAGGAATGATCTCGTAGGAAATGAGCGGCTCGGACGCCCGATCCAGGTGCTCGGCAACCTTCATGCGATGCGTGGATTTTCGGTGAGTCGTTTGCTTGATTGAGGGGTGCCCTTTTCTTTAGCCGCCTATCATACCTTTCACAACCACGGGTGTTCGATGCTTGCAATTGTCTTCACGACGACCGACGACGCTGCGGCCTTCGTCCAAGACCACACCGACGGGCGCTTCGACCCGCTGGAGGAAGACGCCCCGATTCAAACGGATGACCTTCTCCTCGCCGTCACGGGCCGGGGCAAGATCAAAGCCACCCTCGCCACCGAACGCCTGCTTCGGGCCCACAACCTGGAGGCAATCCTGCATACGGGCACCTGCACGGCGCTGAACGAGGACCTCTCGCCCGGAACGATCATAGGGGCGTCCTTCGTGCTCGAAGGCGATCGCGTCGAGCTCGACGCTCCCACCTACCCCCGCATGCCACTGGAGTCCCCCTTCGATCCCGACGTCGAGGGCACCCTCGTGAGTCAGGACCATACGGCGGACGACGCCGACGAGCAAAGCTACTGGGAACGAATCGCGGACGTGCGGGACGAAACGGGGTACGCCGTCGCCTACGTAGCCGCTCAGCACGGCACGCCCTGCCACGTCGCAAAGCTCGTGGACACTTCCGTTGATGAGGACGCTGACGCGGCCGAACCGCCATCCGAGGCAATCGCGTCATTCGTCCAGCGCGTGTTAGACGAGCGGAGCGAGTCGGCAACGTAGCACGCACCTCGGCTAAGTAGACCCGCAGAAGAACGTTAAATTCTCGCATCCGACACATCCTCTGCGAGCACGTCATCCTGAGCGTGACTCAGGGAATCTAGATCGCCAGGATCTTTTCGAAAAAAGGCGCTGCTCAAAACGAAGGGATCCCGCATCTGGGAATCTGGGACTTCCTTGTG
>CAZTDC010000155.1:0-7440 GCA_964612165.1 uncultured Salinivenus sp. | reverse complement strand
GTCATCGGGAAGCAGCGCATACAGAATGGCGTCGTCTACCCGGTCCCGAACGCGGAGCCGACGACGCAGCAGCCCTTCGCGGCGAGCGCCGACCTTTTCCGCAACACGCTGGCTCGCCTCGTTCCCCACGGACACAAACAGTTCGAGGCGGCGAAGCCCCACGCGTTCGAAGCCGAAGCGAGCCGCAAGCCGAACCGCCCTCGTCGCCACCCCCCGACCGGTCACCCGGGTTCGCACCCAGTACCCGACGTTTCCCACACGGTTCTGCTCATCAATTCGGTTGATGCCCACTCCCCCAAAGAATTGCCGGTCGTCGGTCTCTTCAGGGAAAAGGTCTGCCTCCTCGTTCGTAGCCGGTTGGTCGGAACGCACGACGGCAAAGCTGTATGCCTCCCCGTCGTCCCAGGCCTGTTCTCGACTCTCGATCCAGGAGCGAGCGTCCTCCTTCCCGTACCCCGCATGCGCCCATGGCATCCACTGACGCAAATCGTCAATCGACTCCTTCACCGCTGCCGTGAGGGGCGCGACGTCCTCGCTCCGGTAGGGACGAATTTCGATCTTCCCACGACGACGGGAGACACGCTCTACACGCATGACGGAGGGGACGGCTTCTCAGCCACTGTTGCGATGGGTCCCCGGCGAGCCGGGGGTCTTCTGACTTGGCGAATCGGGCCCGCTCCTTCTTACGCGTTCTCATCCGCCTCAAGCGTTTCAATCGGGTGCCATTCCGGGTCCGGCTCCACCGTAATGGCGGGCTCTGGGCCGGCGTCGTCCCACCCCTGATCCTCCACCGTCATAAGCGGCTCGACTGTCATGTCGCGGTCAACGACAATCTGACACGAAAGCCGCATGTCGCCGAGCTGGTCGATGTCGCCGAGCTTGTCGTGTTCGGCCTCCGTCATCACACTGGGCTCTCCGTCCTTAAACGTGACGCGGCAGGTCGTGCAGCTGGCCTGTCCGCCGCAGCGGTGGCCAATGTCGACGCCCGCGTCCTCAATGGCGCGGACCAGCCGCGTTCCCTCTTCGACCTCAAACGTGCCGACGCCCTCTATCGTGAGTTCGTGCATGGGTGGTTGTGCAAGTTTCGTGAGTGAACGTATCGCGGAGATGATCGGAGACTCAGGTGTTAAATAGACGAACCATCCCGGCCCCCGTCAAGACCTACGTCGGAATTTGTCGACGAATCCTTGCGAAGATCTCGATTTGGATGACTTGGTCTCATCCGAAAGCTTATGCGCATCGGCTGCAGCGTCCACCAACATGAAATAAACCCGTAACAACCCCCCCTCTCCTTCTCCTCATTCTGCGCCCTGATTTTTATATTTCGCGTAGATAAGTATAGAAACGTAGCCCCTCTTTTCTCCTCAGATTCCGACCGTCATGTCCTCCCGCGTTGTTCTCGTAAACGAAGACAATGAGGCTCAGGGAACGGCCGAGAAGCTTCGGGCACACACCGAGGGCTGGCTGCACCGCGCGCTCTCGGTCTTTGTCTTCGACGAGAAGGGACGACTGCTGCTCCAACAGCGAGCCCCTGACAAGTACCACTCCGGCGGGCTCTGGTCTAACACCTGTTGTAGCCATCCCTATCCAAACGAGTCACCGGACGTGGCGGCCCGCCGTCGACTGAACGAGGAAATGGGGTTTACGTGCCCGCTCACGCCGGCCTTTCACTTCATGTACCGCGCACCGGTCGGGGCTCGCCTCACTGAACACGAGTACGATCACGTCTTCGTTGGCGTTGCCAACGGGATCACCGTGCGACCCAACCCCTCAGAGGTCTCGGACTGGACCTGGGTGGCCCCGGAGGTCCTTCGCGACGACGTTGCGACGCACCCGGAGCACTACACGGTGTGGTTTCGCCGCCTTCTCGACCGCGCCTTGAACGTGGTGCCCTCCGGAGCCCCCGCAACGGAAACGCCGATGTCTTCTCCTTCGCGCAGGTAGCTCCGCTCCTGCTGACCGGTTTTCGGGGCGGCGACCACCACGGAGAAGCAGCACATCTGTCGTGCGACTGGGGGCATCAGCCGTCGATGTCTCCTCCCTCAACGGACGTTCAGTGCTGAGCGGGAACGAGTGATTGGGAGACCACCGTCCACCCGTCGGTCCCCCTTCTGTCGAGACGACTCAGGATGCTCGTACCAACCAGCCGATGATGCGACGGCGATCCTCGCGACGAGCGTCTTTGTAGAAATGCACTTCGATCGTGTCGAGCGGGGCATAAACGCCGACCTTGCTTGCGACTCCCGGTAATCGGCTCTTTCGCGATCCTGGAATGGAGGAGCGAAACGACGCCCCGAACGCCTCTCGACAGTGGCCGACAAACGCCGTCAAGACGTGCCCCGATACATTCTCATCAAATGTTGCCTGTATCCGGAGTGGATACGAGCGACAGTCATTCCGGAGCACGACCTCTCGGGCCGGGCCCCTATACACGAAAATGTCGTGCGTATCGCCGCCCTCAAGGTGCGTGTCGAGCTCACTGGGTGACGTGAACACGACAGGGGCGTCCGTCTCCCTCGATGGCGAAGCACTGTTCCTCGGTTCCGTCGAAGCCATCACTTTCTTCGAAGACGCTGTTCACGTAGTCGCGATCGATGGGTCCCCCAAAGTTGAGAATGTCGCCGTGCCGAAGGGCATTCATGACAGCGGCCCCACCGCCCATGTGTAGCATGCACACCGATTCCTGCGCCTCTCCGAAAAACTCTCGGTAGTTGTAGGCTTCGTAGCTATTGTGTGCCGTAAATCGGAGGGTGTCTTCGGAAAGGTCGTCAAGCGTCCAGTATCCCCATCCGAGGGCATTCACAACTCCAAACAAGGCGGTCAGAGACGCCTGTTCTCCCGGACTGGGGCCAAAGTGCGACTTTCGGAGCAGCTCAAACTCGGAGGAGAGGAGAATATTGCCGAGCGTGTAGAACCCGCACACCTGCCCCGCTTCCTTCAGCAATCGGACGCCGAGGGAACGGGACATGTTGTTTTTTTGAATGCGATCCAGAAAGATCTGGGAGCACACGTTGTAGTAGAGTGAGGGAATGAACGTCAGATAGACGTTGAAAGCCGGAATCAGGCCCTCCTTTGGATCACCCACCAGATCCATGTTCTGCACGGCTGAGGTGACCGGCGGCGCCGGAAGATCGTCGGGCTTCGGGGCGGGGGTAATTTCGTTGCGATGCTGCTGCAGGCGCTTGGCCTGGTCCATGTAGTCCTCGACGTTCTCCTGCCGGTTTCCGTGTCGGGTCACCGTCCAGGCATTTCGATCGTCGCCCATGGCGATGCACTCGTTCTGATCGACCTCCACGTCACAGCCGTAGGCGGCCGATAGGGCCCCCTGCAACGCTCCTGTCAGGAAAAAGTCCTGGGGCTCGTCCTGCTCTCCGAACTTGCTCTTGTAGCCGTCGGAGTAGTGAGAAGCCGTGGCAGCGATCGTGTCGCCTTCGAGAACGTCGGTTACGCGCGGATTGCCGTAGCCTCGGGCGCGGAAAAAAGCCTGCGCATACTCGAGCCGCTGATCAAGCGTCCATTCGGCATCGAAGGCCCGAACGAACGTCACGAAGAACAGAGCGGCCGACACGTTGACGAGAACTGCGTCCATCCCAATGTCCGGACGGGATCGAAGTGTTTTTTGCAGAAAGCAGTTGTAATGGTGACAGTGGGCCACGTAGGTCCCGCCCCCCGGACCGATGAGATGTCCCCGCTCTTCGGCGGGCTGCAACGATTGAACCGCCTTGGTTCGAAGATCAGGGGATGCGACGTCCATAGAGTTCCATCAGGAAGTGAAAAAAGCAATTGAGCGGAGCGGCCCTGGTTGGGCACTACCGATAGCACTGCTCAGGAATGCGCTCGTTGAGGTTGTTTTCGATGGCCGTTTCGAGGGCTCGGATGACCTCCGGATCGCTGCATCGTTCCATCTCTTCGAGGTCTTCCATGTTGCCGACGCCGACCGATTCAAGGGCGTCGGAGGCTTCCATAAGCACGAAGGCCTGGGTATTTTTGTAGGCCTTGACGTTGTCGGTCGTCTCTTCGAGCCATTCCCAAAGCGTAGGGAGGTGAATGGCTCCGGACGCCTCTTCAGTTTCTCTCTCATCGGCCGCGGACGCGGTTCCGTTCACGCTGGCTGCTCCGTCCCCCGACATCTCCGGAAGCGGCTGTTCGTCCTCGACCGGATCCTCCGTCTCGCCGTTTCCCTGCTTCTCGTTCCCTTCCCGTGCCTTGTAGGCAGGATACGAGAGCATTGGCTCCTCGATGAGGTCCCGCTGTTGCAACTGACGGACGACAGCAAAAGCCTCAGCCTCGCTTAGCCCGATCGTATCGGCAATCTGGCCAATGCTCGTGTCGCCGTCGAGCCGATCGTAGACGGCCCAGCAGGAGCGGGGAAGCTTGAGCTCAGAGTCTGGCTCGCGTTGTCGAACGAAAACGGTTCCTGAAAACATAATTTTACCAGAACGTGTGAGGAGACTAAATAGAAGGTGAGAACACAGACCGGGGAAGGGGGCGTGGGACTGGGAAAATCAACTCGCCATTGCACCGCCGATCATTTTCTTTCTGTGCACTGTTCTAAGTGGCGCAACAATCATTCCGCCTTAGCTCATCGTGCCGATTCCGTTCGCGTTTCGGCGCTCCGTTCAAGAGATCATCGCATAACACCCCTCCCCCGGATTCGTACAGAAGTCGCCGGTGTGCATTCTCCGAATTGTGCCTCCCCTGCGGCTCATGCGTCCCCGTACGGTTCTCCTCATCGGTCTCCTGGCCCTTCTCATTGGCGGTCCCGGTATGCTGGCGGCTCAGTCCGCCGGAGCCCAGTCCGGTCCGTCTCTTCGGGCCCACACCCTCGACGACAGTGAAACCATCCGCCTCGACGGTCGCCTCGACGAGGCAGCATGGGCGGGCGCGATTCCCGACACGACGTTCACGCAGCAGGCCCCCGTGGAGGGCGGCCGGCCATCGGAGCGAACGGCCGTCCGGGTCGCGTACGACGACGAGGCCCTCTACCTCGGCGTTGAGCTGTTCTACAGCGATCCCTCCGACATTCGCGCCAACCAGCTTCGGCGCGACGCGCCCCTGAGCTCCGACGACCGCCTGATGTGGACCGTCGATCCCTACAACGATGGGCGAAACGCGTACTTCTTCGAAACCAATCCACTTGGGCTGCGGGGAGACGGGCTTCTCTCCTCCGGACAGGGCTCCAGCCTGAACAAGTCGTGGGACGGCATCTGGAACGTGGCGGTCCGACAGCACGACGACGGCTGGACGGCCGAAATCCGCATCCCGTTTCGCACGCTTCAGTTCGAACCCGGCCAGACGACCTGGGGCTTCAACCTGCAGCGCACGATCCGCGTCAAGAATGAAGAGATCCTATGGGCCGGCTTTAGGCGAAACGAGGGGCTGTTTCGTCCCCGCTACGCCGGCGAAATTCGGGGCGTGCAGGGGACGTCCAGCGGCCTCGGGCTGGACGTGATCCCCTTCGGCCTCGCAAATGGGACTCGCACCTGGGCGGACGCCTCCACGTCCCCCGAAACGACGGTGGATGCCGGCGGCGACCTCTCCTACGCCTTCACGCCAGCCCTTCGCACGGCCCTCACCGTCAACACCGACTTTGCCGAGGTGGAGGTTGACCAGCGGCGCGTAAACCTCACGCGGTTTCCGCTCTTCTTTCCCGAAAAGCGGGACTTCTTCCTCGAAAGTGCGGATCTCTTCCAATTTGCCCCCCGCAGCGGCCAGAATCCGTTCTTCAGCCGCCGCATTGGGCTGGAGGAGGGCACGCCGGTGCCCATCCTCGCTGGGGGTCGTCTCAACGGACGGTTCGGGGACTACGACCTTGGCTTCTTCCAGGTGCGTACTCAGGCAGCGGACGTTAGGGAGGACGCCGCCGACCTCCCGCCGGAGGACTTTATGGCGGGACGCGTCATTCGCAACCTGGGCGCCGAAAGTCAGGTCGGTGTGATCTATACACGCCGAGCGACCCATGATCGCGGCGGACCGTACGCCCTGCTCTCGAATCGGCACACGATCGGCACCGATCTTGAGCTGGGCACGACGACGCTGTTCGGCGACAAGGATTTTCAGTTCCAGGCCTTCGTTCTCTGGCACAACGCCCCCCTGGAGAACCCGGCGAACCTGAACGTCGAGAATGACACCCTTGGTGTGGATAAAATCGGTTCGCCGTGGCATCAGCGCACCACGCGAGGCGTGCGGTTCAACTACCCGAACGACCCCTGGGTCGCACACATGTCGTACCGCGAGTTTGGCGAGGCCTACGATCCGGCCGTGGGCTTCGTGCGACGGGTGGGCTTCCGGCGCCTCCAGCCAACGGTGAGCTACCAGCCCGTCCTCAAGGGGTATTCCGCGATCCAGGAACTCGGCTTTACCGCCCGCTTCGAGTACCTCACGGATCTTGCCTTCGAGCCGGAAACCATCAATCTTACACTGTCCCCAGTCGACATCCAGTTTATCACCGGCGACACGTTCGAGGCTCAGGGAGCCTACGACTTTGAACGCCTCGACGCCCCCTTCGACATCCTGCGAGACGGAAGCATCATCATCCCTCCCGGCAGCTACCGCACGATGGGCACCGAAATCGAGGCCGAAACGGCCGAGTACCGCACGCTCTCGGCCGAGGCGGAAGTGGAGTATGGAGGCTTCTGGTCGGGCATACAGACGGAATTCGAGTTCGGCACCACCGTCCGTCCGCTCAACGGGGTCAACCTTGGCCTTGACTGGGAGCACAACCGCGTTCGGCTGGACGAGGGGGATTTTAACACCCACGTCGTCCGGTTCGACGGCACCCTGGACCTGACGCCCGACCTGAGCCTCACGACGCAGGTTCAGTACGACAACCTCACCGAACGGCTCGGGCTGTTCACGCGCCTCCGATGGATCGCCCAGCCGGGCAGCGACCTCTACCTCGTGTACACCCACAACTGGCAGCGGCTCGACCGCTCCCGCCTCTCGCCGCAGAACGCTGAGCTGGCCGCCAAGCTCACGTACACGATCCGGCTATAGCGTAACTCGTGATGAGTGATGCGTGATACGGAATCCCCTCAATGATATCGGAACGTCGGAGAAGGGGGCCTCTCGAATGGACGGAGTTTCATATAAAAGTTCCAATGTAAAACGCTGAACGTTATGACGTTATGAGGAGACAAAATTGATTACTTGGGTAGACAGTCCCTTTTGGAAGCAGATATTTCGAACTTGAGACGGTACGATCCGAGGGGAGGAATGGACTCACGTTTCACGGTTCACGCATTAAAAAAGAGGCGACCCGGTGTAGCACCGAGCCGCCTCGTCGTTGGGGTGTCGAAATGGAGGATGGTGCCTAGGCCACCGCGGCGGGCTCCCGCACATTCTCGGCGGCCTGCACCATGTTTTCGAGCGAGGGCTTGACCTCGACCCAGCGGCGCGTCTTGAGGCCGCAGTCCGGGTTGACCCACATCTGCTCGGTGT
>CAZTDC010000154.1:0-7492 GCA_964612165.1 uncultured Salinivenus sp. | reverse complement strand
TCATCAAGCCGAGCGAGACCCGCGAGCGCCTCATCCGCGGCTTCGACATGCTGGAGGACAAGGTCGTCAACAATCCGCCGAAGAAGCACGGCAACCTGCCGCTGTAACGCCATTCTCGCTGCGCGTACAAGAATGAAAAAGATGGGAGCTGGACGCAAACGGTAGGGAGGCTGAAGGCGACTCGGGTAACCATTATCCCAAGATTGAGGAAATACGAAACGGTCCCGTTTGTCAATCAGTACCCGAAATTGGTTCTTGTTACCCCGTTTTTTGGGTAATATAAACGTCGGGTCGCTCGCGTGTGACATTTCGTGCTATCTGCGCGGCGTTGACTGATTGAACAGAGGCAAGGTCTGCGCTGGTACGGGGAATGGTTCTTGTTGAGGTTGTGGGTGTTGGAGAGCAGTCCCAATCGTCTTCAACCAGTGCCCTTTCCCGGACCAATGAGCTAACCAGCGCAGTGACGTTCGTTCAGTCAGAGTGTCTCGCCCCCGGGCAGGTCTTCCGTGCCTGACACTCGGATCGCCGCCGTGCTGCCTCGTTCGCAATTCCCTCACAAACGCTCCGTTTGGAGTGGGAGGCGCACATGAAGCACCGAACGCTACTGCTTGTTGCCGCGCTTGGCGGTATCGTGCTCACCACCCTTTGGCACCAGTCGCCCCGCAAGCCGGGCGACGGGGAGGACGAACGTGAGGTGTGGTCCCCGCTCGCCGTGGCCGCCGGTCCCACCGTTCACGCCAGCCCACCCGCTCCTCAGGACACCCTCTCCGATGCGGAGGCCCTGCGCCGGATGGAGCAGCTTTACCGCCTCCAGGCCAATCTTGCTCGAGCACGGGCCACCCGCGACGCGGACCGCGTCGAGACGATCCTGCACACCGCCATCGGAAAGCTGGACACATTTCTCGACCAGCCCGGCCTGGTCCAGCGGCCCCGGTTCCGCCAGGCGTTCCGGACCCTGACCGACGCATACGAAACGCGATACGGGGTCCCCGACACCCTCCGTCTCCCTGACAGCCAGATGTACGGCCTTCGTCAGGGCCTCTCTTCGGCTCTCGATCAGGAAGAGCCGCCATCCGTTGTCGACGTGCTCCCGGCGGATCTTCGGGAGCAAAACCGATCCGTTCCGCTTACGATGAACGAGCCAGTGCGGAAAAGCATGGCCTTTCTGCTTCGTCATGAGCAGACGTACCTCTATCCTTGGCTCCGCCGGGCGTCGACGTACTTTCCCATGATCGAACAGATTTTCGCCGAGGAGGGCGTGCCGGACGAGCTCAAGTACCTGGCTCTTGCCGAGAGTGGCCTGGATCCGCACGCCCAGAGTCGTGCTCACGCGGCGGGCATCTGGCAGTTCGTGGCCCAGACGGGGCGCCAGTACGGCCTGACGATCGATCCGTGGGTGGACGAGCGCCTCGATCCGGAGAAGGCGACTCGCGCGGCGGCCCGGCACCTGAAGGACCTGCACGAGAAGTTTGGCGACTGGCAGCTGGCCCTGGCTGGCTACAACTGCAATCCCGGCGTTGTGCAGTACCACGTTCGCGAGTATCGAGAGGAAACGGGGACGGACCCGTCCTTCTGGGATATTTATGAGGACCTTCCAGAGGAAACGCGCAACTACGTGCCCCTCTTCACGTCAACGGCTGTCATTCTCTCCAACCCGGCGTCGTTCGACCTCGAGCGCGTGGAAGCCGGGCCCCGATACGCGTTCGACTATGTTCCGGTGAAAGCACCGCTCACGATCGAGCAGGTGGCGCGCCTCGCGGAGGTCGAGCCAAAGAAGGTGCGCGTGCTCAATCCGGAGTTGCGCAGCAACCGGCTTCCCCTGTCCGAAGAGCCGTATTACGTGCGGCTGCCCTACGGCACCTATGCGACGTTTGCTCCCAACTACGCCGCCATGCCGAAAGAGGAGCGCACCAAGACCCTGCAGCACGTCATTCAGACGGGCGAGACCGCTGGCCAGATCGCCCAGCGCTACCACGTCGACCGCTCCGACCTCATGGCGGCCAATGAGGAGGGATATCCGGTAAACATGACGGTGGGCGAGCGTCTGACCCTGCCGGAGAAGCAGTACGACGGCAATGCTCGGGTTGTCGAGGGCGCCGAGCAGGAGCCCATTCGCGTGCACTACGGCAATCGGGCTGTTCGGCCCATTGACGGAAACTTGCCCGGGGCGGACCTGACGACCTCTCTTTCTGCGTCCGCGGAAGAGGCCGATCCGCCGTCGTCGCGACCCTAGCGGGGTCCGGCGGTGCCGTAGAGCCGACGGAATTGGACGAGGGGCGAGCGTGCTGGAGATTGCTCCCAATTACCTCACGAGCACCATCTTCCGCGTCTCCGTGAAGGACCCTGCCTCAATTCGGTAGAAGTACACTCCGCTGCCCGCCGGCTGGCCGTGCCGGGTGTCTCCTCGCCACTGCACTCTGTGGAGACCGGGGTCCTGCTTCTGACCTCCGACCAGCGTGTGCACCCGGCGGCCGAGCACGTCGTAAATCTCGATGGTGACCTCCCGCTTGCTTCCGAGCGTGTAGGCAATTGTAGTTTCTTGTCGAAACGGATTTGGATAGTTGCCCCGGAGTTCGGTTTTGAACGTATTCAGGTCGATGCCCTTGCTTTCGGCCTTTGCGAACGCTTCGGTGCCCACGATCACCTTCAGGCGTCGCTCTGTGTTGCCGTCCAACTCGAGCGTCGTGCCCGGGGCCACCCGCCGCTCTGTTGACCGGTCCAGCACGTAGCGCGCCTGGCTGGCTGGCAGACTCCCCTCGCTTCGGAGTCGCAGCCGCGCCGTCTGAGCGTGGTCGCTGCGGTTGGTGAGGGTCAGCGTCCAGGACCGCCCGTTCTCTGAGGGCGGCTTGAAGCTTCCAGCGTGAGGCACCATCTGGTCCGAAATGGTCTCCTGCACGCTCAGCCGCACCGTGCGCCCGATCGGTGGGGCCTGTGCAAAGTCCAACGCGTCCCGACCGGTCTTCGCGTTCGGGCGCAGCCCGATCCACACCCGGTGGGCCTCCGCGTCCCTCGGCCGCGCGCCGATCCGCAGCGTGTACCGGGTTTTCTCCACGGACGCGCCGGAGGCCGCACCGTCTTTGGAGGGCGTCTCCGTCGAACCCGGCTCCGACGCGGGATCGCTCGACGGCGCATTTTCGCTCGGGTTTTTCCCGGACCGGCCACCTGCCCCGTCTGGCCCCGGCCGCCGGGACGAGGCCTCCGCGTCGGAGGAGTGCTCAGAGGGGGGCGGCTCGGCGTCAGACGATGCCCCTGCTTCGGGCGCACCGGTCGCAGGAGCCCCAATCGGACCACTTTTTTGCAGAGCCACCGGCCCGCTCTTTGTTTCGGTCTGCTGAGTCTCCACGCTCGTCGGGGGGATCACCAGCGTGTCCGGCTCTGGCACCCGCACGAACACTCCGGCCCATGACTTCAGTGCAGACACGTCATACCGGTACTTGCCGTCGCTGTAGGCAACCGGGCCGTCAACCACGCTCGAGTCGAGCCCCGAGGCCGCCCGGATTGCGTTCCATGGTACCGAGTAGTTAAACGGACTTCCCACCTGATTCCAGCCTGCCTTCATCGGCACCGTTCGCGCGGTCGAGGCCTCCGGCGTCTGCCCCGACCCCAGCGTCAGCGCCGTTCCCTCCGCTGTAATGAGCCAGAAGGCTGCCCCCGGCTTCAGGCTGTCAATCGATGGGTATTCCTGGTAGTCGCCGTTCGAGCCTGCGGTTGGGTCCCACCGCAGGACCCGCCAGACCGACCGGTCGTAGGCCCCGTAGTTGTCCGTCAGAGCCGCCTTGATTCCTTGATCCGGTCGCGCCGACACCGTCACCATCCGGTACGTCTCCGACCGAATCGTGATTGGGGCCTCCAGTTCGTCGAACCGCACCGGGAGGTGGGCCGGCTGCCGTCGGGCCGCCTCCTCACCGCCGGCAGGCACCGTTGCGGTCTCGTCCCCATCGAACAGCAGCGCGTAGTAGTCGATGCCCCGCGTCGTCACCAGTGAGTCCGGGATCGTCGCGCTCAACTGGTCGGTGAGGTCGATCTCCCGGTAGCCGGTCGTACCCCCGATCCGGGCGTACAGCATCCCGCCGCTCGGGTCGAAGTTGCCCTCCCCAGTCAGTGCAATCGTCGCCCCGTCGGCCAGGCTTGCCTCGGCCTGGACCCCAACGCCGAACGCCTCGATCGTAACGGTGGCCGGCTCGGACGTCTCCCCCTCAGGGCTGGCGACCGTGTAGGTAAAGGAATCCGAGAAGTTATCGGACCCGTCGTGGATGTACGTGATCGTCCCGTCGCGTTCGTCTACGCGCGTCGTCCCGTGGTCGGGGGCTTCTGCCACAGAGACCGACGCAGTGTCGATCCCCGTTCCCGCCTCGTCGTTGGCCAGCACCGCGAGGGAGCGAGCCGTTCCCCGTTGGACCCGCGCAGAGTCGTTTCGGGCCGTCGGCGGCCCTATCGCGCCGTTCCGGTAAATCGTGGCGGTCTTATTGGTATCGGCGTCCAGCCCCGTCACGATGAGATCGAGGGCTCCGTTCTGATCGAAATCCCCCCAGCGGACTGCGCCGGACTCAACCCCGGCCAAATCGGTCCCGACCCGGGAGAAAGAGCCACCGCCGTCGTTCTGGTAGATCGTGGCCGTTCCCCCGCGGGGCTGTACGGTTCCCGTGCTGTCGCCGATGACGGCGAGATCGAGGGCTCCGTCGCCGTTGTAATCGCCCCAGGCCACGTCGCCGAACGTTACGCCCGTCAGGCCCGCCTCCACGGAGCTAAAGGTGCCGTCCCCGTTGTTCTGGTAGATTGTTGTGTAGCGGACGAAGTCATTGTCCTCTCCGGTGAGGGCCAGGTCGAGGTCGCCGTCCCCGTTGTAGTCGCCCCAGGCTACTGAGCCGAGGTTGACCCCCACAAGCTGTGCCCCGATGTCGGTAAACGAGCCATTTCCGTCGTTCCGGTAGATGGTTGTGGTCTTGTTGTTGTTCGTGTCGGTGCCAATGACGGCAAGATCGAGGGCGCCATCGCTGTTATAATCGCCCCAGCCCACATCGCCGCTGCGCACGCCGGTCAGGTCCGCGTTGATGGCAGTGAATGTGTCATTGTCCTCGTTCTGATAGATTCGAGCCGACCGCGTGTCCGATTCGTCGAGGCCGATAATCGCAAGATCCAGGGCGCCATCCTGATTGTAGTCGCCCCACGCCACCGAGCTGCTCGTGACGCCGGTCAGGCCCGCATTGATGGCGGTGAACGTGTCGTTGCCGTCGTTGCGGTAGATGGTTGCCGTAGAGGCTCCACTTGCGTCGGATCCGACGACCACGAGGTCCAGGGCGCCATCCTGATTGTAGTCGCCCCACTCCGCCGGCCCGTTCACGCCGGTCAGTCCGGCGTCGATGGCCGTGAAGGTGCCGTTCCCGTCGTTCCGGTAGATGCGTGCGGTTTCGGTCCCGTTGCTGTCCGTGCCGGTTACGACGAGGTCCGGCGCCCCGTCGCCGTTATAGTCGCCCCAGTCCGCTCCGCCGAGGTCCACGCCGGTCAGGTTCGCTCCGAGAGCGGAGAACGTGTCGCCCCCTCCACTCGCCACAGTAAAGCGGTCGGCGGCCGTCACGGTGCTGTTGGAGACAGTCACCGACACGGGAACGGGCCCGCTTACGCCACTTGGGACCCGGGCGTAGATCACATTCGCTTTTGCGCTGTCAAGAGGGGCCGTCGCCTCCCCAAATGAAACGCTGTTGCTGTCGGCATCCGAGTTGAAGCCCGAGCCGTAGATGCGAACCCGAGTGCCGGGGGCTCCAGTCGGGGGCTGTAACTGGGCGACGCGAAGAAGCGTCTGCACTTTTCCGCCGTCGCGAATCGTCCAGCCGAAATCGTCGATAAGGGTTTGCCGGGCGCTGTCGGCGTCGGCAGTGTACTGGCTTTGGCCGGCGTCCAAGGTGAGGCTGTCGGTCAAGTCCAGCTGGCTCCAGCCCACCAGGAGCGAGTCGTAGTTGGCCGGGGAAAGCTCGCCGCCTTCAAGAAAGCCCCCAAATTCATTTTCGAAGGACGTGACCGCAGAGACATCCCAGCTGCCAATGTTCTGATCGAAGCGGGTGGCTCCTTCAAACATCCTCTCCATGTTGGTCACGTTGGAGACGTTCCAGTCGCCAATGTCTTGATTGAAGCTGCTAGTCCCAACGAACATTCCCCGCATGGTGGTGACGTTGGAGACGTCCCATCCCGCGATGTCTTGATTGAAGTTTTGAGCGCCCGAAAACGTGAAAACCATTTTGGTGACGTTGGAGACATCCCAACTTCCAATGTCCTGGTTGAAGCTGAAAGCCCCATTGAATAGTCCCCGCATGTCGGTGACGTTGGAGACATCCCATCCACTGATGTCCTGGTTGAAGCTAGCAGCATTCTGAAACAGGGCGAACATGTCGGTCACGTTGGACACGTTCCATCCGGTGATGTCGCCATTGAAGTTGCCGGCCCCGTCGAACACCTGGCCCATGTCATTGACGCTGGAGACATCCCATTCCCCCAGATTCTGATTGAATGCGGAGGCGTCCTGGAACAGGCCCCTCATGGAGGTGACATTGGAGACGTTCCACCCTCCGATGTCGCCATTGAAGGATGTTGCTCCGCGAAACATTAAGTCGAGACTGGTGACGTTCGAGAGGTCGGGCGTGTCGGTCGCATTGTAGGTCATATTGCCGGCCCCGGCGAACGCCGCGTTCATGCTCTCCCACTGAATTGTACCCCACTGATCGATGGATTGCAGTTTCTGGGCATTGGTTGAGTCCCCATCGCCGTTGCTGTATGCATCCAGAAAGATGCGCGGGAACGTCCCGCTGATCTCGACGGAATAGGTGCCGGCCGAGTTGTAGGCGTGGGTGGGATCCGGATCGGTGCCCGTGATGGTGTCGGGCGTCGACCCGTCGCCCCACCGGATCACGAAGTCGTACGTCGTGTCGCTGGTGGCCGTCGGGATCGTGATGGACTCGTTCGCCGAGGTGGTTTCCCAGGTGGTGATAAACGGCACCAGGCCCCCGTCCGTGATCGTCCACCCCTCGTTGTCGATGATGGCCTGCCGGTCATCGGCGGCTGCCCGAGTGTAGTGGCTCTGACCGCCGTCAAACGTGAGGCTATCCGTCAGATTTAGCTGGCTCCAGCCCACCAGCAGCGAATCGTAGTTGGCCGGAGAGAGCTCGACCCCGGCGAGGAAGCCTTCGAAAGAGTCCCCAAAGGTTTCGGTATCATCGACGTTTGAGACATTCCAGTCGCCGAGGTCCTGGTCAAAGCTCGTCGCCAATTCAAACATTGCACGCATATCGGTCACACTGGAGACGTTCCAGCTTCCAATCGGCTGGTTGAAGCTGCTGGCAGCGCTAAACATGAAGCCCATGTCGGTAACGTTGGAGACATCCCATCCGCTGATGTCCTGGTTGAAGCTACCGGCTAGCTGAAACATCAAAGCCATATTGGTAACACTCGAAACGTTCCATCCGCTGATGTCCTGGTTGAAATTGTCGGCTCGATCAAACAT
>CAZTDC010000153.1:0-7578 GCA_964612165.1 uncultured Salinivenus sp. | reverse complement strand
AGTCCGATACCCGGCGCCACCTCACGGAGTTCTGGATGATCGAGCCGGAGATGGCCTTCTACGACCTGGAGATGAACATGCAACTCGCCGAGGACTTCGTGAGCCACGTTGTGCAAACGGTGCTGGCGGACTGTGAGGACGAGCTGGAGGCCCTGGATCGCGACACGAGTGCGCTCGAACGGGTCGAGACGCCGTTTCCCCGCCTCAGCTACGACCAGGCCGTCGAGATCCTTCGCAGCGAGGAGACGGCCGAGATGATCGACGAACGGATGGAGGCGCTTCGGCAGGAGAAAGCGGAGCTCCAGGAGGAGAAGGAGGAAAACCAAGAGCGCCGCGGGCAGGCCAAGAAGCACGTAAAGCGCAAGATCGATGCCCGCGAGATCGAGATCAACAAGCGGATTGACGAGATTGAGGAGTCCCTGCGCAATCTGCCGGACTGGAAAGAGTCCGCGCAGACCTTCGAGTGGGGCTCGGACTTCGGCGGGAGTGACGAGACGGTTCTCACCTGGCACTTCGACCGTCCAGTCATGGTGCACCGCTTCCCGGCGAAGATCAAGGCGTTCTACATGAAGCGCGACCCGGAGGACGACCGCCTCGCGATGGGCGTGGACGTGCTTGCGCCCGAGGGCTACGGCGAGATCATTGGCGGGGGGGAGCGGGCGACCGACCTCGACTTTCTCAAAGAGCAGATCGACGCCCACGACCTGCCGGAGGAGGTTTTTGACTGGTACCTCGACCTCCGCAAGTTCGGTGCGGTGCCCCACAGCGGCTTTGGGCTCGGACTGGAGCGCACCATTTCGTGGCTCACCGGCCGGGAGCACGTGCGGGAGACGATCCCGTTCCCGCGCACGATTCAGCGGCTTCACCCGTAGAGGTCCGCGCTCGGGAGCATTTTGAGTACTCCTAAAAGCGAGTCGGGCTAGGCCGGAGGACAATAAGGGAGCAGGCGACGGCGTTTATTCTGAGACTCCCGGTTTTTCGAAACTGAGTGAGCATTCTCCTTATGAGTCACGTCCTCGAAAGCCTTTCGGCTTTGCTGATCGGCATCTTGTTCGCCGTTCCCGTTCTGGCCCAGCCGGACACGCCCGCTTCAGATCGAACCGTGCGTGTCAGCGGGGAGGCGACGGTGACGGCGGCTCCGGATCAGGCCACTGTCCGCTTTGGCATTGTCTCCAAGGCCGAGACGGCGGAGGCCGCCCGCCAGCAAAATGCCCAGGCGGCCAAGAGCGCGTTGAATGCCGTGCGGAAGCTGGGAATACCGGAGGAAAAGATGCGCATGATGAGCCTTCGCCTTCAGCCCCGTCGCGAGTACAATCCGCAGACGAAGCGGCACGAGGAAAAGGGCTACGAGGCCACACGACAGGTCGTCGCCGAACTGAACGAATTAGAGCAGTTGCCGCGTCTGGTCGCGCGAGTCGTACAGCAGGGGGCCAATCGGCTCGACGGGATCAGCTACGAGTTGAGCGACCGGGCGGCGACGCGCAACGAGGCCCTTCGTCGGGCGGCCCAGAACGCGCGGGACAAGGCTCGGCTGCTCGCCACGTCCCTCGACGCGGCACTCGGACCGGTTCAGCAGATTACAGAGGAGGACTTTGGCTTCGACAAGCCGCAGCCGCGTGTTCAGATGGCGTATGCCAAGTCGGCCGACGCCGAGGCTGCGCCGGAGCCGGATGCCTACGCGGCCGGGGAAATTGAGGTAACGGCTCGGGTCCAGGTTATCTTTGAGCTGAGGGCGGAGTAGACGAAGAGGAAGACTGTGATTTTTTGCAGACACTGCCGGCGTTCCAGGATTGATCCGTGAAGCGTGATGCGTGAATTGTGGACTCTCCCGTACCGACGTATTAGCGTATCCTTCGGGAGGAGATGTCGCGCGCTTGACGCTCCACGTATCATCTCCAGACGTTGCGGATTATACAGGACGAGCTCGGCAGGCCCATGACGGCTCTACGGTTCATGGAATACGCGCTCCCAGCCAGGTTCCCAGGTCCTGGAGCACCTCGTCCTGCTCGGGCTCGTTGAAGGTCTCGTGGTAGAGCCCCTCGTAGAGCTTAATTGTCTTGTCGTCGGACGCGGCGCGCTCGTATAGCTGCTGGCTCCACTCAGGATTCGCGAGCGTGTCGGCCGTTCCATGAATGACGAGAAACGGATCGGTCATCGCCTCGAGCCGCTCACGAACCTCGGCGCCGGCTTTCAGCATTTCGGCTCCGGTGCGAGCGGGGACACGACCCTGGTAGTTAAGCGGATCCTTTTGGGCGTCTTCGACGACGGCTGGGTCGCGCGAGATGGCATCTTGTGGGGAGCGGGTCGTTGGGAGGGTGGGAAAGTAGTGACCGAGGGTTTGGGCCATGCGGCGGAGAAAGGGAGCGAGCTCGGGGTTGATTTGGATTGCGGGGGCGCTTAGCAGGAGGCCCTGGAGAGACGCCTGTCGCTCCAGCGCGTATTTGAGGACGACGAGTCCGCCCATGCTGTGGCCGAAGAGGAAAAGCGGGCAGTCAGGTTGGTGTGTGCGTATGTGATTGAGAAACTGGCCGAGGTCGTCGAGATAGCGATCGAAGGACTCGACGTAGGCCCGCCTGCCATCGGAGCGACCATAGCCCCGCTGGTCGTAGGCGTACACGGCGGCGCCCTGCTCTGTGAAGGTGCAGGCCACGTGATCATACCGCCCACAGTGTTCGGCGTAGCCATGAACGAGTCCCACAACGGCAGCGGGCGTTTCGTCAGGCATCCAGTGCTGAGTGTGAAGGTGGAGGCCGTCGTCGGTAACAAGGGGGCCCTGGTCTGCGACAGAAGAGGAAGACATGGGAAGGGGCCTGTTGAGAAAAACCAGCGATCGGGACTCAGATCAGTGAGTGCCCAAAGTCCATTTCGGGGCAACATCCGCTGAAACGGGCAAGTGCAGCGCTTGGTGCGTTCGGGGTGGAACGAAGCCGCTTCCAGTCGGGAGGACGGTGGAGTGAACCCCCGATCAATTCAGGCGGATCGGGTTGAGAGGAACAATCTGGACAGATACGTTATTCTCCCCTTTGTCGCTCACTGCTTGTCAAGTCCGCTGCTCATGGGCGGTTTGCCTCTCACATTTCGGCTGGCGGGACTCCTTGCCCTGCTATGGGCGGTGCTTCCGGCGGTGCGGGACTTTGCCCACGAGACCCTCTCTCGGGCTCGCAAGCAGTATCAGGCCGGCCGGGGTAGGCGGAAATTTGGTCCCACCGTCACGCGGCTCGATCCGGTGGTTTGGTCTGAGTTTGCTCCCTCGATTTCGACCGGTCGGCTCGCCCGTCTTCTCGTCGACGCGCGGCCCATGGGACCGTAGCACGTCTTTCCACCTCTTCAGACGGGAATCGTCTTCAGTTTCTCCAGAATGGAGCCGGGCGAGTATGGAAAAGCGGTACGCTTCGTGTAGCGCCCGATTGTGAGCCCAATTCTGGGACGCCCACCTTTGATTGTCGACTAGCTTGTTCATTCAGCGAACGGACTGTAATGCAGGGGAACGGATTTAAACTTGGACTTACGATCTTTTTCGTCGGGCTTTGCGGCTTTTACCTGTTTCCATCGGTACAAAACCTGTACGTCTCCTACAAGATGGATCAGATGAATCCATCTGAGCGGCAGAAGTATCAAAGTGAAAACCGCGAACGACTTGAAAGTATTCAACAGGGTTCCCTGAACCTGGGTCTCGACCTCCAGGGGGGAATGCACGTGACGCTCCAGATGAATGTTGGGGCCTTGCTTGAACAGTTGGCGACCAACAAGGACGAGAACTTTCAGACGATCCTCAACGCAGCCGTCCAGCGGGCCGACCAGGAGGGCATGAGCGTGGTGGACGCCTTTGTGCAGGAGTTCACCGAACGCAATCCAGAAGGGCGTCTTTCGCGCTACTTCCGCAATGAAACGGAGAACATCACGCGGCGCTCCTCGAACGACGAGGTACAGGAATATTTGTCGACCGAGGTTGACGATGCCGTGTCGGCGGCCATGGACATTGTTCGGAATCGGGTCGACCAGTACGGCGTGACCGAGCCCTCGATTCAGAAACAGGGATCCCGGCGCATTTCAGTGGAGCTCCCCGGCGTCGAAGACCAGAAGCGCGTTCGCAATTTGCTGGAGAGTGCCTCGCAGCTCACGTTTCATCTATTTGCGAACGAGGATCGGGTCAAGCGGTCGGTCCAAAACATTATCGACTACTATGAACCAACAGCCGCCGATTCGGCCCAGATTGCGGACGCAGGGGCGAACGACACGACGGAAAGCCCGGCGGACACACCTGGAATGCAGGAGATGAGTTCTGACACGGCTGAGACGGAGGAGGGAACGAGGCTCACCAGCGCCGACCAAGAATCAGAGGAGTCCCAGGAAGGGACCTCGCTCACAGGCCCGGACGGTGGCGAGCAAGCGGGACCGCAGAATCCCCTCCTTTCAGTCATGCAGCCGCTCCCGCGCCAGGGAGGAGACATCGTCGGATACGCATCAGAGGAGGACACGGCCCGGGTCAATGAGTTGATCTTCGCTCCGGAAGTGCGGTCGATGATTCCGTCGAACGTCAACTTCCTATGGTCGGCCAATCCGGTGCCGGGAAGCGAGACCACCCACGCGCTTCTCGCCCTGCGGTCGGAAGCGGAGCTCACCGGAGAGGTCATCACCGACGCCTCCGTCGCCTTCGATCAGAACACCAACGAGCCCAAGGTCTCGATGGCGATGAACGGACAAGGGACGCGCATTTGGGGGCGACTTACCAAAGCGAATGTGGGAGAGAAGGTGGCCGTCGTCCTCGACGGGCTTGTGTACTCGTATCCGAACATCAACGAGCCCATTCTGGGCGGACGGACCGAGATCTCCGGTCTCGAAAGCCGGAAGGAGGCCTCTGACATTGTCACCATCCTTCGGTCGGGGTCCATGCAGGCGCCCGTCAATATCATCGAGGAGCGTACGGTCGGGCCGAGCCTCGGTGCGGAATCGATCCGCGCCGGGTTCATTTCCGTGACGGTGGGCCTGCTACTCGTCGTGCTCTTCATGATCATGTATTACCGCACGGGCGGGGTCGTGGCGGACGTGGCCTTGCTGTTGAATGTGATCCTGATTCTCGGCATTCTGGCCGGGTTCAATGCGACACTCACACTGCCCGGTATTGCCGGTATCGTGCTCACAATTGGTATGGCGGTGGACGCCAACGTGCTCATCTTTGACCGGATCCGGGAAGAACAGGCCACCGGCAAAACACTGCGAGCGGCCATTTCCGCCGGATATGAGCAATCTCTTAGCGCGATCCTCGACGCCAACATCACGACGTTCTTCGTGGGGGTCATCCTCTACTCCTTTGGCGTGGGGCCCATTCGAGGATTTGCGGTCACGCTCATGGCCGGAATTCTGTCCTCGCTCTTTACGGCCATTATCGTAACCCGGCTCATCTTCGACTATATGGTCGAGGAAAAGGGCATGGAAGTGAGCTATGGCTGAGACGCCGGAAGATCTCTTCGTAGACGTCTATTTGTGACGAATTTTAAGCAACGAGGTCTGTTATGCGACTCTTTGAGAATGCCGATTACACGCTGATCCCGAACCGGCGGATTGGCTACATTATCTCCGGGACGCTCCTGACCCTCAGCATTTTGTCACTGCTGGTTCGGGGTCTATCCCTCGGCATCGACTTTCGGGGCGGGATGGAATTTGTCGTGGGCAATGTTGAAGGACTGAACGCCGTCGAGGTGCGGTCGGCTCTCTCGGGGCCCCTCGGCAATCAGCCGGAAGTAAAGACCTTCGGGGAGGGAGATCTCCTTATTCGAGCGTCGGTGGAGGGGGAAACCAACACCAACGAAATTCAGGATTTGATTCTCTCGACGATTCAAGAGGAGTTTCAGGGAGCGAATCCGGAGATCATAAAGACCAGTATTGTCGGTCCTCGATTCGCCGAAGACTTAAAACGGGGGGCATACTACGCTGTCCTTGGGGCGCTATTGGTCGTGTTCTTATACATTCTGGTTCGATTTGAATGGCGTTACAGCGTAGGAGCAGTGGCCGCATTGGTGCACGACGTCACGATCACGCTGGGCCTGTTTTCGATTCTCGCCGGTGTGGTGCCCTTCTCGCTCCAAATCGATCAGGGCATCATCGCGGCGTTCCTCACCATCGTCGGATACTCGCTCAACGACACGGTGGTGGTCTTCGACCGGGTGCGGGAGTACGTCAATCTCTTTAAGACGGAGTCCTTCTCGGTTATCGTGAATAAATCGATCAATGCGACCCTCAGCCGCACCGTTGTTACGTCGCTGACGACGTTGATCGTCGTGACCATTCTGTTTATTTTCGGAAGTGAGGTCTTGCGCGGCTTTTCGTTTGCCCTCATCGTTGGCGTGATTATCGGAACCTATTCGTCGGTGTTCGTCGCGTCGCCGGCCGTCGTGGAGCTGAATAAGCGTCTCGAACAACCAGCCTAATCGACTGTAGCCCAGCCAGGGGTTCCACCGCCTGCGTGTGCCATGCGGGGATTTTTTTGGAGTAGGAAGCGTGGAGGGGTACGTACGTCCTCGCTAATTATGGAGGATGGAGTCCCGATCCGTTGTGCGTGAACCGGCCTTCCGAGCGGGGGGGCGGATTGGTGTTCTCATCTCATTTCACCATCATCACTGAGTGTAATGTCGGTATCAATCATCATCGGAAGTCAGTGGGGCGACGAGGGGAAGGGGAAGATTACCGATCTCATGAGTCCGCAGTTCGACGTTGTGGCTCGTTATCAAGGCGGGGCTAATGCGGGGCACACGATTGTTTGGGAGGATGAGGAGGGGGACGACGAGGAGTTTGTGCTTCACCTCGTGCCTAGTGGGATTTTCCACGAGAACGTGACTTGCGTTATTGGCAATGGGGTGGTGCTCGATCCGAAGGCCGTCTTGGAGGAGATTGAAAAGATCCGCTCGCTGGGCATCGACGTGGAGGAGCGGCTCAAGATCTCCCACAACGCCCACCTCATCATGCCCTACCACAAGGCCGTTGAGGCCGCACAGGAAGAAGAGCGGGCCGAGGCGTCGGACGATGACGCCATCGGAACGACGGGACGCGGCATTGGTCCGGCTTACACCGATAAGTTTGCCCGCACGGGCATCCGCGTGGTCGACCTGCTGGATCGGGACGTGCTCCGCCAGAAGCTTCGCCGCTCGATCGAAGAGAAGAACGCCATTCTCCGCGACATTTATGATGCGGAGGCGCTGGATGTGGATCGCATCGTGAAGGAGTACGTCGAGTTCGATCAGAAAATCGACTCGTACGTCACCGACACGTCCAAGTACCTTTGCAATGCCCTCGATGATGGAGCCGAGGTGCTGGCCGAAGGGGCGCAGGGCTCGCTGCTGGACGTCGATTTTGGCAGTTATCCGTACGTCACCTCCAGCCATCCAACAGCGGGCGGGTGCTGCACCGGGCTTGGCGTCCCGCCCACGGAGGTGGGACGGGTGCTTGGCATCGCCAAGGCCTACTGCACGCGAGTTGGGAACGGGCCCTTTCCAACAGAGCTTGAGGGTGAGGCGGGTGAGGCGCTGCGGGAGAAGGGCGGTGAGTTTGGAGCCACCACGGGGCGACCGCGACGCTGTGGCT
>CAZTDC010000152.1:0-7580 GCA_964612165.1 uncultured Salinivenus sp. | reverse complement strand
CGAGCGTATCGCTCTGCACGGTGACGGTCGTGGACGTCTCGCCGGACGGATCCTCCTCAGGCGGCTCCGTTCCGGGATCGCTGGTGTCACATCCTGCAATGAGGAGCAGCGACAGGACAACGACAGTCAGCGGACCTCGATGCATCAACTGCCCGAAACGAGTGGTGAGTGTCATGTACATGCCGGGTAAGGATGCGTCGAGATTCTGTTTTCATTGAGATCAGTTCACTCGGAACTACACCGCCCCCAATGCCGGCGGAGGTGCGGTCCCCGGGGAGAACGGCACGCACGACTCACGCGACGATCGGGGGAAGAATCAATACGAGGGCGAGCGAACCGAGAACCGAGTGGACGAGGACGGCGAACCATGTGTTCTCAAGCCACTGGGTGGCAAGGGGGAGCAACAGGAAGAACGGCATGTCGGCAAAAAAGGCCGTGAGCGTATAGAGATGGAACGGGACGTTCCAGAGGAATCCGTTGAGGACCCACGCCCACCCGCCGAACGCCTGCTCCTGGAGCGGCAACAGATACCCGCGCCAGACGACCTCCTCGCCGATGACGCCGAAGACGAGCCAGAAGATGATCCAGAACGGTGCGACCCACCACGCTGACGGTCCGAGGGGGACGCCCATGAACTCGACGGTCTCCGACGACTCGACGGCAGCGTACGGATCCTCGAAAAGCGTCGGTGTGATCGGCGCCTCCGGAATCCAGGCAACGTCGCGCAGAAGCGGGACGGTCCAGG
Source organism: uncultured Salinivenus sp. (assembly GCA_964612165.1). Lineage (GTDB taxonomy): Bacteria > Bacteroidota > Rhodothermia > Rhodothermales > Salinibacteraceae > Salinibacter. The sequence continues at coordinate 6,835 of CAZTDC010000152.1, read as the reverse complement.
CGAGCGATTCGTTGAGGACCAAGATCCCGACCGCGGCTACGGGAACCAGCGCCACGGTCTTCCAAGAAGGAGCGGCGAGTCGGAACCGATTGCGGAAGGCGGGCCAGTCCGGCCGAAACCGCCAGACGTAGAGCCCCGCGACCGCAGCACCGTTTAAAACCGTGGGCCCGACCACGCAGAGGGTCCATGCGAAGAGCAACTCCACGCCGGACTCGACCATCCAGGGGACGAGCAAATGCACGCCGAGGAAGATAGCGAGTCCGGGGGCGCCGAAGACCACGACGGATTCGGCCAGGACTCGGGGTCGGGACAGTTCTCTGGGCTCGGAACACATCCAGATTTTTCAGAAAGCTGCCGGTCGTACAAAAGGGTACCTCGCCACGGTCGGAGACACTTCGACTCGTCGGTTTCGACGGCGATGTCACTGCTGACCCGGCGGCTTGGTGACATATCCGGCCACCCGCCAGTCCCCTCCTTCTTTCTTCAGCGTCATCGTTTCAATAAACTCCTCATCCGCGTACGTGGCGCGATACTGCACCACCACATACTCGCCGTCTGGGGCCTTCGGGAGGGAGGTCGTGTAGCGGGCCGCAACCTCGGAGCGGGAGCGCAGAGAATCAAGGACCGGCCGGCGCGTTTTCGTCTGCTTGATCCGCATGACCCACTGCTCCTTGCCAATCTTGGATTTGAAAAACGAGGAGGCCTCCGCCCACGTCTCTTCGTATTGTTCGCCGTCAAAGAGCGCAAGCCACTCCTGAGCCGCCTCCCTCGCGGCCTCCACGGCCTGCTCGTTCGACTGGGCGGGAAGAGAATGGGGCACGGCGAACAGGCCGAGCGTGAGGAGTCCGAGAACAACGACCAATCGGTGCATGGGACGGAGCTGTTGAGGCAAGGAGCACATGTTGTGAATACGGCGGACGCGACGAACGGGTGCCCGCGCTATCGCGTTCGCTCTAGAATCCAAGTTGAGACCGTCTCTATGGCCTCCGGGGCCATCGTCGTGTCGATCTGAACGTACCGGCCCGGGAGTCCCGTTTCGGCGGGCTGAAACAGGTGGTTGAGCCCGTCGAGTACCCGCACGGTCACGTCCTCGCTCGGGCTCTCCGCGAGGGCCGACCGCATGGGCTCCACGTTCTGATCGGGCGGGACCTGGAGGTCGTTGCTTCCATAAAGCGCCAGAACCGGCACATCGATCTGTCGCAGTGTGGGCCCCGGATCGTGCTGGACGAAATACCGGAACCAGGGAGCCGTCATTTGGGCGAGCTGGGTTTGAATCTGGTCGTCATTCGCTCCGCGCTCCTCCAGCACGGGGCGGAGTTGGTCGGCGATGGTTGCTGAGTCCGACGCTGTGCGGATGGCCTCCACCACGCGACGCTGCTGTCGCCTGACCGAGTCGACGGCGGCGGGCGGCGCGCCCTGGGCCGCTGCGATTGTTGCCCCCTGCTTCACCAGAATCTCGTGACCCGGCACGCTGGGCCCGGCCATCAGCACGAGGAAGTCCACCGGGATCCGCTCGGTGTGCACCATCGGGGCCACGTAGCCCCCTTCGCTCATTCCCAGCAGGCCCACCTTGTCCGCATCGGTGGCCGGATGCTCGTGCAGGAAGCGGACGGCCGCGGCCGCGTCGTCGGCGAAGTCTTCGGAGGTTGCCCCGTCAAAGACGCCCTCCGATTCTCCCACCCCACGTTCGTCGTAGCGGAGCACGGCGAGGCCCTGTCGCGTCAGGTGGTCGGCCAGGACGTGGAACAGCTTGTGGTTGGCTACCTCTGAGTTTCGGTTCTGGGGCCCGGACCCGGAGAGCAGCACCACGGCGGGATGGGGCCCCTCGCCCTCGGGCCGCGTGAGGGTGCCCGCCAGCGTGAGGCCGGCCGCGTCGTTCTGAAAGGTCACGTCCTCCTCGACGTACGGATAGGGCGGCTCCGGGTGCTGGGGGCGGGGCGGCGGCTCGGTGTCCGACTCGTCGGCGGGGGTGAGCGTGAGCGGAAACGACTGCCCCTGCTGGGTCCACGTGCCCGCAATCGTGTCCGCGTCCGACGTCAGGACACCCTCGTAGGTGCCGCCGATCTGCGCGACCTCCAGGGTCACGCTATCACCGGCCACCGTCACGTCGGACACCGGAATCCCGGTCGCGCCCTGATCGGGGCTGTCCATCGTTGCGGTGAGTCCCTCGTCCCCCTCTTCAATGTGAACGACAATCCGCAGCTCGGCGCCGGTGTCGAGGGCCCCCGCCCACGACCCGAGAACGGCCTCCTGTGCAGACGACGGCATGGGCGCGAGAAGGCCAAGCGCAAAGCCAAACAAGAGCGAGACCCGAAGGCAGAAGGTCATGATGGGACGTCGGAGTATGAGGTCGAGAAACGTGACGGTCCGTCGGCGCGCCCAGCTCGATCAGTGAGCCCTTGGCTGGACGCGCTCATCATTGATACAGGATGTCCTCAGCGGGGATGCCCCGTTCATCAACGGGAGCAACCGTTCACAAATTGAGACCCGGTCTTCCCCGCCTCTCCGTTTCCTTTCTGCGGCGCCGTGGGTTTTTTAGGGTCCAGACGCTCCCGAACCAGTCCTCGACGCCGTGTCGATTTCGGACGCTGCTCCCTCTGCCCAAGGCGATCAAACCCGCCGTCCGCGCGGGACGTCGCCGCTCCTGCGGCCCTCTCTCCTCGTGGGCCTGCAGCTCGCCGGATGGGGGCTCTACGGCGTCGCCTACTACCTGACCCTCCGTCCCCACCAGCCGTTCGCGGATCTTCTCTGGAAGCAGACCGCCATTGCGACCGGCACCGGCCTCCTGCTCAGCACCGTGCTCGGCGTCGGGTTCTGGTTTCTCCGTCTGCGGCGACGCCCGCCCATCGCACAAGCCCTCATCGTCCTTGGGGGCGGCGTGGCGGGGGGCCTGCTCTGGTATCAGATCAAGGCGTGGGGCGTGGACTGGGTCAATCCGTTCGTCGCACCCGTCGTGGGCTCCGCGGCTCTCGGCCCCGGGGAAGGTTCCATCCTGTCCGGGATCGTGGCCTTTCCCATCGTCATGGTGGCATGGAGCGGTCTGTACCTGGGCCTCGCCCAGTGGACCGAGCAGCAGCGGCAGGAGCGGCGCGTGCTCCAGGCCGACGCGGAGGCGCAGCGCGCCCAGCTGCGCATGCTGCGCTACCAGCTGAATCCCCACTTTTTCTTCAACGCCCTCAACACCATCGGCGCCCTGGCCGACGAGCGCCCGCAGCAGGTGAAGACGGTCGTCCGCGAGCTGTCGGGCTTCCTGCGGTACACGCTTCTGAACGACGACCTGGAGGCACGCCTGCAGGACGAGGTGCGCGCCATCGAGCAGTATTTGGCCGTCGAAAAGGTGCGCTTCGAGGACGACCTGCAGGTGACCGTGGAGGTGGAAGAAGACGCGGGGCGTCTGCCGGTGCCCGCCTTTCTGGTGTTGCCACTCGTCGAGAACGCGGTGAAGCACGGCCAGCGGACCAGTCCGTCGCCCCTGCGCATCCACATCACGGGACAGTGCACGGACGCGGACATCCTTGCGGTGGAGGTGGCCAACACCGGCCACTGGCGCGAGGACCGGGTCGGAGCGTCGGGCACCGACACGGGACTTGACAATGTTCGCACCCGGCTCCGCACCCAGTACCCTGACCAGCACCGGTTTGCCGTGACGGAGGACGACGGATGGGTTCGGGCCCGCATCGAGATCGACAAGAGCGCCATCGATGCCCCCGACCGCCATGCCTGACGCCCTACAGGTCTTGATCGTTGACGACGAGCGGCTCGCCCGGCAGGCCCTTCGCAGTGCCCTGTCCGAAATCGACGGGGTGACCGTGGCGGGGGAGGCCGGCAGCGTGGACGCGGCGGCCCGAGCGCTCCAGAATGAGGCCCCGGACGTGGTACTGCTCGACGTGCAGATGCGGGGCGAGACCGGGTTCGACCTGCTCGACCGCCTCGACACGGCTGTGCAGGTCGTATTTGTCACCGCCTACGACGAATACGCCGTTCGGGCCTTCGAGGTCAACGCCCTCGACTATCTGCTCAAGCCCGTCGACCCAGACCGCTTGGGCCAAGCGCTCCAGCGCGCCCGCTCCACGACGACCGCACTTCCGGAAGAGGAAAATGCCGATCCCGACCACTTCCGGTACGACGATCTCTTTTTCTACGAGGAGGGACGCCGTCCCCGCTTCATCCGCATCCGCAACGTCAGCGCCATTGAGGCGGCCGGCAACTACACAGAGCTCGTCCTCGTGGATGACACGACCGCCCTCACGTCCCAGTCGCTCTCAACCTGGGAGGCCCGGCTGCCCGATGCTCACTTCGTGCGCATTCACCGGTCCAGCATTGTGAACGTCAAGCACGTCACCCGGATCGAGGAGGCCGAAAACTACACGTACGACGTGTTCGTCGAGGGGCGGGAGGCCCCGCTCTCCATGAGCCGGCGCCGGGCCCGGCAACACAAGGAGCGGCTCGAATAAGGCGAGTCACACGTTCTTTTTCGTCGCACCATCCGTCATTTCTGGGGCGTCGGCGCTCAGGGACGATCTAATGGATTTCCGGCGCCGGAAAGACCACCTGGTTCTGCATGGTGTCTTTGATCTGTGAGACCGTGTGGATGGGATAGCGCGCCACCGTTCCATCCTTCTTCTCCACAACCACGTCCCGCCCCTCAATGCGCGCCGACGTGCCGATGACGGTCTCCTCGTACCGGTAGACGATGACGGAATTGGAGGTTTCGACCTGGAAATCCAAAGGATTCAGCTCGCGGCCCGTCAGGGCCTCCACGACCAACGAGCGGGCATTCAGCCCGACGACCTCCGGGGCCTCAGATCTGCTGAGCGGGCCGCCGCCGTACACCACCCGACTTCCGCTCCACAGTACCTCCGCAGTCTCGGCATCCACGAGTGCCGCGCTCGTCACCTGTTGCGCCGGTTCCGGAGCGGTGGTGACGCCAATCAGAAGTCCTCCCTGCGGATCAAGCGCGACGAAGGGACGGACGCCGTCGGAGTCCGGCTGGTCCTGCCGGTCGGCCCGAACGAGGAACAGAATTCGGGTGCCCGTTCGCTCCTGGATGCGCCGGAGGGTCTCCTCGTTGAGGGGCCGCTTCTCCTCGTCGTCCTGCGCCGCCCGGTAGAGCGTATCGGAGGAGACGCCGGCCATCCCGCCGTCGACGGTCGAGTACAGGGTAAACGGGTGGTTGTAGTCCGATAAATTACCTCGCACCTCCTCCATCATCCGACGGTGCTTCTTGCGACCCTCTTCCTTCAGTTCGGGGGGACGAACGGGGACGAACGCCCACTCCTGCTCGTAGACCGACGACGACGCCGGCGACTGCGGGGGCGTTGCTCTGTTTGCCGCGCAGCCGCTCAAAATTCCCCCAGCGAGCACAACCAAGAAGACGAAAGCGGACCTCGGGTCTGACATGTCAGCCAAGCGTGATCAGCGAGACGCGTGGTGCCTGCCCCCGTGTCGGCGAGAGCGCTCTTCCGACGTCGGATGACGCGCTACATGTCCGCCGACGCGAGCGGCACGGCTTCCCGCTCCGGCGGCTGCGGGGAGGCGGCGAGGTCCTGCGCGTGGGCGTAGCTCGTGCAGGCCCGCACGAACGAGCGGAAGAGGGGATGGGGGTTGCCGACCGTTGTCTTGTATTCAGGATGGAACTGCACCCCGATAAACCACCGCTTCTCGGGCAGCTCCATAATTTCGACGAGGTCGGTGTCGGGGTTGACGCCCGTAAAGCGCATGCCTTCCTCCAGTAGCTTGTAGCGGAGCACGTTGTTCACCTCGTAGCGATGGCGGTGCCGCTCCTGCACCATCGTGTCGCCGTAGATCTCGTGGACCCTTGAGCCTTCCTGAATGCGGCAGTCGTACTGCCCGAGGCGCATGGTGCCGCCCTTGTCCGAGATTTCTTTCTGCTCCTCCATCAGGTCGATCACCGGATAGGCCGTCTCCTCGTCGAACTCCGTGGAGTGGGCGCCCTCCCAGCCGCACACGTTGCGCGCAAACTCAATGATGGCGCACTGCAGGCCCAGGCAGATGCCGAAGAAGGGGACATCGTTCTCCCGGGCGTACTTGGCCGCCAGCACCTTGCCCTCGACGCCGCGATCCCCAAAACCGGGCGCCACGAGGATGCCCGCCACGTCGCCCAGGGCCGACTCGACGTTGCTCTCCGTGAGGTCCTCCGAGAGGACGTGCTTCACGTCGATCTGCACCTCATCTGGCACCCCGGCCAGAATGAAGCTCTCGGAGATGGACTTGTAGGCGTCCTGATGCTCGACGTACTTGCCGACCAGGGCGATTGGAATGGTCTCCTCCGGGTTCTTCAGCTTCCTCAGAAACCCAATCCAGTCGTCCAGAACGGGGGCGTCCCGACACCCCTCCTCGTCCTCGCCTCTGTCGGGGTAGAAGCGGTCGACGACGAGCTCGCCCATGCCCTCGTCCCGGAGGAGGAGGGGCACTTCGTAGATGCTCTCTGCGTCGAGCATCTGAATGACCGCCTCCTCCTCGACGTTGCAGAAGAGCGAGATTTTTCGCCGGACGTCCGAGTCGATGGGCCGCTCCGAGCGGCAAATAATCGTGTCCGGCTGCAGGCCGTGGGCAAGCATCTCCTTCACGGAGTGCTGGGTGGGTTTCGTCTTCAGTTCCCCGGCCGCGCGCAGGTAGGGGATGAGCGTGAGGTGGGCGATCATCGTGTTGCGCGGGCCCTGGTCGTTGCGCAGCTGGCGGATGGCTTCCAGGTAGGGCTGGCCCTCGATATCGCCGACCGTGCCCCCAATCTCGGTGATGACGACGTCGTAGTCGCCCGTCTCCCCGAGCTTCAGCATCCAGTGCTTAATCTCGTCGATGATGTGGGGCACCA
>CAZTDC010000151.1:0-7586 GCA_964612165.1 uncultured Salinivenus sp. | reverse complement strand
TCGATCGGCTTGCAGAAGAAGGGATGCGGTTCTCGCAGATGTACAACGCGGCCCGCTGTTGCCCCACGCGGGCGTCCCTTCTCACGGGGCTTGAGCCCCATCAGGCGGGCGTGGGGCACATGCGGGCGGATCTAGAGGTGCCCGCTTATCGGGGGCACCTGAACGATCGGTGCGCGACGATGGCCGAGGTCCTGGGCGAGGACGGATACACGACCCTGATGTCCGGAAAGTGGCATCTGGGGAAAGCCTACGAACACTGGCCCAATGCGCGAGGCTTCGACCACGTGAGTGGGCTCCTCGACGGAGCGAGTGACTACTTCAATCCGCCTCCGAACCGCACGCTCCTTCGAAACAACAAACCGTTTGCCCCGAAGAGCGTCGCGTACTTCGAGTCGGAAGACAACATCATGTCCGACTTCTACATGACGGACTTCATCACGGAGGAGGCCGTCGATCAACTCAAGCACCACGGGGGGGGAGAGCAGCCGTTCTTCCAGTATCTGTCGTACACGGCTCCCCACTGGCCCCTCCAGGCCCGAGAAGAAGACATCGAGCGCTACCGGGGGCAATTTATGGAGGGATGGGACCGGCTCCGACGCCGGCGGTACGAACGTCTCGTGGCCACGGGACTCATCGATGAAGAGTGGTCCCTTCCGCAGCGCGACGATCGGATATCGCCCTGGTCTGAGGTCGACGACAAAGAGCAATGGGATTTGAAAATGGCGGCCTACGCGGCGCAGATCCACCGGATGGATCAAGGCATTGGGCAGGTCCTCGATACGCTGGACGAGATCGGCGAGCGGGAAAATACGCTCGTGCTTTTTCTCGCAGACAACGGCGCTGCGGCCATCGGACTAGGGAAGGGAGAGGAGGCCCCGCCAGGAAGTCCCGAATCCTACATGGCGTACCATCGCCCGTGGGCTCACCTCAGTGATACGCCGTTCCGCAAGTACAAAATCTGGACGCACGAGGGAGGCATTGCCACACCGTTCATCGCACACTGGCCCGGCGAGGTTGAGGCCGGCACGATGAGTAACGAGGTCACGCACGTCATGGACCTGATGCCAACGGTTCTCGAAGCGGCTGGCACACCGTACCCGAGCACGTTTGAGGGGCGCGATCTCACGGCTCTTGAGGGGAAAAGCCTGATGCCCGTTCTTCGTGGGACGGACCGATCCGGCCACGAAGAGCTGAACTGGCTCCACACGGACAATCAGGCGATCCGCCAAGGACGATGGAAACTCGTCTCGCCCGACGGACGGGAGTCGTGGCAGCTATACGATCTGGTCGCCGATCGTACGGAAACAGAAGATCGCGCCTCCGATCATCCAGAGGTCGTGCAGAAACTGGCGGACCGTCATCAGGCGTGGATGGACCGCGTGGGGGCCCTCTCGTGGGAGGACTATCGGGAGCGCCGAAAGGCCATTCGTTCGAATTCCTAACACATCGTGCAATTCATGGATCGTCGCAAGTTCTTGGAAAGTGCTGCCGCCGGAAGTCTCGGGCTCTTAGGAACGACGTCGTTTTCTGGGGCACCCGACGAGGAGACGGAAGAAACAGGGGGGGGCGACCGGCCGAACATTCTTCTCATCCTGGCCGATGACATGGGCTTTGCCGACGTCGGGTGCTACGGCGCGGAGGTGAACACACCCCATGTCGACCAGCTGGCCGAGGAGGGAATCCGATTTAGCCAGTTCTACAACTACCCTCGGTGTTCGCCTACCCGCGCTTCCCTGCTTACGGGGCAGTATCCCCATCAGGTGGGAATGGGCGACCTCACCACGAGCAGCAAAGATCATCCGTCGTACCAGGGATACCTGAATGATCGGTGCGTGACGATCGCAGAGGTGCTCGGCGACGCGGGCTATCACACCTCCATGGTAGGGAAGTGGCACATCGGTCACAAGGAGCCGGGACGATGGCCCACGGGCCGAGGATTTGACCGGTTTTATGGGGAGCACCGGTTTGTGGATGATTACTTCAAACCAACGCATCAGCTCTACCTCGACGGCGAACCGGTGGAGCCGCAGGGCCGCGACTGGTATTCGACGGACGCCTACACGGACTACGCCCTTCAGTTTTTGGAAGAGGCGAATGCAAAGGGACAGCCCTTCTTTAGCTACGTGGCGTTTAACGCCCCACACTTCCCGGTGCAGGCGTTTCAAAGTGACATCGATCAGTATCGAGGCCAGTACATGGATGAGTGGGAGCGGGTGCGGCGAGAACGCTACGAGCGACTGATCCAGGAAGGAATCATTAGAGAAGAGTGGGAGCTTTCACCCCGAACGCTCTTCGAAATGGGGAAGGAGGAGGTTGAAGAATGGCGGGACGTCGAGGACGCTAGTGCCGAGCAGTGGGATTTAAAGATGGCCGCGTACGCGGCGCAGATCGACCGGATGGATCAGAATATCGGCCGGCTGCTCCGAAAACTCGAGACGATGGGAGTCGCCGACAATACGCTCGTGATGTTTCTAGCCGACAATGGATCGGCCGCTGAGGACTGGATCAATAGTCAGAACCCGGAGGGCGTACCACCAGGAGCGCGCAACTGCAAGCTGGCGGCAGGCCCCCCCTGGGCCAACGCCAGTAATGCCCCCTTCCGGTACTACAAACAGTGGACCCACGAAGGCGGTATCTCGACCCCGTTCGTTGCCCGGTGGCCGGGTGTGATTGAGCCTGATACCCTCAGCCATGAGGTCGGCCACGTCATCGACGTTTTGCCGACCTGTCTCGACGTTGCGGACGTGTCCTATCCGGAGCAGTGGAATGGGAATCAGGTCCGAGACTACGAAGGAAAGAGTTTACTTTCTCCGCTTCGCGGCGAGGGCTGGATGGAGGATCGCCTCCTGGCATGGGAGCACGTCGGGAACCGGGCTCTTCGCAAGGGAGACTGGAAGCTGGTTGCCTCGGCACGGTTTACGCCTGGAGACTGGGAGCTTTACAACATGAGGGCTGACCGCACCGAGACCAATAACCTCATAGATCAGAAGCCGGACAAGGTCGAAGAGCTGAAGCAGGAGTGGGAGCACTGGGCGGAGCGCGTAGGGGTCGTCCTACCGGAGAAATAGAACGGTTTCCCGCGTTTCTAATTGGATGAATCGACTGCAAGGCACTGGCTTCTGAGTTCCCCGCGAATATGTGGACCGAAGTCCGCGATCTATCCCGGAACTGAATAACGTGTTTTGAATAATCGCTACGGCATATTTGAAGTCCGTCCACTCTTCACAAAGTTCACGTTTGCACGATGTCACGTCCAACGATCGGGGATGTCGCGGAGAAAGCAGGCTTTTCGAAAGCAACGGTGTCGGCCGTTCTTAACGACGCTGACACGGTGAAAGACTCCACCCGGCGAAAGGTCAACCAGGCCATTGATGAACTGAACTACCGTCCTCGGGCAGCAGCTCGGAATGGGTTCCAGGCAGATCTCAACAAGAGCATCGGCCTCATCATTAAGGAGAGCGACAATCCGTATTTCGCCGACGTCATCGCGGGAGCCCGGAGTCGGGGGAATGAAAAAGGATATACGATCTTGTCGGCCTCTTCTGAAGGGAATTATGACTCCGAGCAGCAAATCGTCGACGTATTTAAGGGCAAAGATGTCGATGGGATCGTCGTCATTCCCGTATTGAAGAGTAATGCAGATTTGTCCTATCTTTTTGACCTAAGGCGAAGAAACTTTCCCTTCGTTCTTTTGGAGGACGTGCAGGGGGTACAGGCAAGCCTCGTTGACATTGACAACGAAGAGTCGTCGAAGATGGCGGCCAAGCATCTTCTCGACGAAGGGTACGAGCGAATTGTCCACTTCGCTGGGCCGGAATATTCGATGCACTCGAGGGAGCGCGTTCGGGGCATTCGGCAGGCCTTCAGTGAATCTCCGCTCGTATTTAGTGACGACCTCATCGTACAGGCGGGGGCGCGCCTCAGCGATGGGTATCAGACCGGGAAGGAGTATTTTGGGGACCTTGCTGTTGACAAACGTCCTACTGGTGTCACCTGCTACAACGATCTTGTCGCCATCGGACTCATGCGGGCGCTCAGGGAACTGAAGATTGACGTGCCGGGAGAGGTGGCTGTGATTGGGTGCGACGACATTGAGTTGGCTCAGTACATATCGACCTCCCTCACGTCCATTCGGATTCCAAAATTTGAAATGGGATACCGAGCAGTCGACATTCTCATCGACCAAATCGAGTCCGATCAAACGCCCCCCTCGGAGAAGATTCATCTCGACGCTGAACTGATACAGCGAGAGTCGACGCAGTCTTGATGGGGCTTATTTCGCCTTGGCGGAGGGCGTGTTGGTCCCTCTGGCTCCGAAATGTTCAGGATGAATCCCTTCGAGTACCGGAATGAGGGGAAAGGGCTTATTCCCATGCAGTTGTCGGCGGTGGGCGATCAGGAGAATGACGGACCGTTGCGCGTCCGGATCGTAGCGGGAGGCGACGGTTCCTCGGAGGTCTACGCCGACGCGGGAACGGACGTAGCCTACCGCGACGGGGCGCACACTACCCGATCGCTTGCGTGGACGGATTCGACGCAAACCCTCCGCGTCGGGGTCGTCCAGCCGTCAAGGTATCGCGGCCAGCCCGATCAGCAGTCGTATCAGTTCCGAATCAGCCCCCTGGAGCGACCTACCACCGTTACTTTGAGGACTGAGGAAGAAGCGGAGGCCGAGAAGTTGGGCGAGCCGTGGCCGTACGATGAGGACATTCAAACGGTGAACGTACAGGTTCCCCCCCGGCCAACCGACGTTCCGTTCTCAATTTCACTTGGAAGGTAAGCTGCACTAAGAAGCCGCAGCGTTCACCCGCCGAGTTGGCGTCGCACCGCTTTCGGAGCAAAAGGGAAACGAACCTACAACCCTTTAATAGCATTTCGAAGGACACGGTTTGGGCTGGAAAAGCTGTGCGGTGGAGTTGCGTCCCACGCTCGGGCCCGAAGAGAAATTTGGGGATCAATGTCGTTTCAAGTAGAGACGCAGGGGATCGGATACACAGTGTCACGGTTTCGCTGATAGGATCAACGGGGCCCATGCAGCACGTCGGATATTTCAAGATGGGGATCAGAGCTGGACTTATTGGATTAGTCCTTCTGTTTGGAGGAAGGGGGGAGGTGCCCGGCCAGGTCACTGGCGATCGGGTGGGGAATCCGGTGTCAATCTCGTTAGGGGAGGAGGATCGAATCGACTGCGGGCTTCGGAAAGAAGACATCGATGCCTTTGTCGACCGCCGTCCGGACCCCCGTGTGAAGCAGAGAGAGCCGGACCCGTCTGACTCCGATCCCACTGCTTCGATTGAGGTCGACTACAACAACCTTCCTGAGGAGGCTCGAGACGCATTCGCACGGGCCGTCGCGATCTGGGAACGGCACATCCGGTCGGGGGTCACGATCCAGATTAGCGTCTCACTCGAAGTCATGGAACCGCGTGCCCTTGGTGGAAGCGTGCCGGGATCGCTGCATCCGTACGACGCAGATTCCGACGGACACTCCGAGCTATTCGTCGTCGGGCCCCTCGCGGATGCCCTCACTGGAGAAGATCAGCACCCCGGCAATCCCGATTTGTTTGTGGCAATGAACAGGACGCGCGACGACTGGCACTTCGGGCCCGGCGCAGCCTCTTCGGGAATGGTCGACTTCACCACGGTGGCCCTTCACGAAATTGCGCACGGGTTGGGATACTTCGCCCTTTCGGAGGTTGCGGACGGGGAGGGTGCATACGGGTTTGATCCAAACCGAAACGGTATCCGAAAACCGGTAATATTTATGACTCAGCTAGCGAGAAAGATTGGTGGAGAGTACGTTCCGATTACGAAACTGGCCGGGAGCAATCCCTCCGAAACTCTTGCCGAGGCCTTCACGAGTGATGAAATCGTGTTCGACGGGCCTGCGGCCACGTCTACTGGATTCGAGAGTGACGGCCCCACCTTGCCGAAAATTTATTCTCCGTCAAGGTACCTTGCAGGGTCGAGTCTTTCTCACCTCGATGAGGACACCTATCCTCCCGAGAAGTCGAATTCCCTTATGACGCCGTTCATCAACGCCGCCGAAACCAATCGGGAGCCCGGACCGGTGCTGTGCGGTCAACTTCGGGATATAGGATGGTCCCTTGGAGAAGAGTGCCAGCAACACCTCGACGATGTCTTCGGCCTTCGTATGGCGGATCAGACGGATCTGTCGCGCGGCCGCGCTGCGATAGAGTGGGAGCGCAAGGAGGGGAGCGACCTCTCGGAGTACGTTATAGAGCGAAAGTATTTCGACGAATCATTCGAGCCCATTGCTCGAGTTACCGAGCCCTCAGTCATCCTCGACAGTTTGGGACTCGGAGTCCACACGATGCGGGTTCGAGGGGTTCGAGGAGACGGCTCTGAGGCAACGACGAGTCGCTCCGTCCAAGCGACCATTCGGCCCCGAAAAGTTGAGGGAACGACGCTCCGACGGGATGACCGGGGACGGGCATCGGTCCAGCTTGAGTGGACGGTCCCGCCGGGAACGAAGGGCTTTGCCTACAGGGTCGAACGGCGGACTGGTGAAGGCGGACTTTACGCGGAAGAGAAAATAGCGGCCGGACGCCAAACCGTCCTCCGCCAGCAATCTCCAGGGACGTATCAGTACCGCGTCCTCGCCGAAGACCGGCAGGGCAACACGGTCGCCGGGAAGACCTCAGAACAGCTCCGTATCGACTACGACGGACCCGTGTATACGCTCGGGCCATATCCCAATCCGACCCAGGAAACGACTACCCTTGACCTGACGGCACAGGAGGCTCAGAGTGTCGTTGTCGAGGTGTTCGACCTCATCGGCCGACGCCTCTACACGGAGCGGCGCGAGTTGAGGGCGGATGCGGCGACCTCGCTTACCCTCGACGCGCGTCGGTGGGGAAGTGGAGGCTATATCCTCCGAGTTCGAGGCCAGTCGTTCATGATAAGTCGGAAGATAACGGTCGTGCAGTAGAGGAGAAAAGCCAGTGCATTCCCGTCGAATAGCAGTTTTGAGACGATGGCCGAGGCAAACACATGCTCCGACCAGCGGGCCGACCGCCTTGTCCGCGGTGGAGCCGTAGCGGTCCTCCGGTTCGATCGAGCTGATCCGGTCCTGTCCGCCGCGGAAGCGATACATGAGGGAGGGATTACGTCCATCGAAATTACGCTAACGACCCCAGAGGCGCCTTCACTCATCGAGCGGGTGCGCCAGGCCCTTGCGCCCGACGCACTCGTGGGGGCAGGATCCGTTCGGACGGTGCAGGAGGCGAAGACAGCCCTGCAGGCAGGAGCCGAATTTGTCGTAGGGCCTGTTTGCATTCCTGAGATCGTAGAGGTAGCACACCGTCAGGATGCGGTGGCGGTCCCCGGCGCTCTTACCCCGACTGAAGTGTACCGGGCACACACCGCTGGGGCCGACCTCGTGAAGGTGTTTCCGGCGTCGACGGTTGGGAAGGGGCACCTGAAAGCCCTCGCAGCTCCGCTTCCTCCTCTGAGTCTGATGCCTACCGGGGGAATTTCTTTGGAGGATGCAGGCACGTGGATCCGGGCCGGAGCTTCGGTAGTTGGGATTGGAAGTGCCCTTGAGGCGAAGCAGGCCATCGAGGC
>CAZTDC010000150.1:0-7606 GCA_964612165.1 uncultured Salinivenus sp. | reverse complement strand
ACGTCGTCCCGCTCCGTGACCCAGTCGATCCGATCGGCTTTCGGGGCCACCACAGCCGCCGTCCGGTCTACGTGTTCGTCGCCTCCCGCTTCGAAAAGAAGTGCGGCCTCATGCACCAGTAATTCCACTCCTTCGTCGGCCGCCCGCTTCTTGGCCGCCTCGAACGCCTCAAAGACATGCGGGTGCACGATGGCATTTAGGCGCTCGACGCGCTCGGTGTCGCCGAAGACCTGTTCCGCCAGGTAGCCTCGATCAAGAGATCCGTCGTCGCCGTACGCCTCCTCCCCAAATTCGTCGACGATGGCTGCCCGCACGGTGTCGTCCTCCCGCATGAGCCGCTTCGCCTCAATGTCGGCGTAGAAGACGCGGGCTCCTTTCTCCTCCAGAAAGCCACAGACCGTCGTTTTTCCACTTCCGATGCCACCGGTTACGCCCAACGCAATCACAAGTGTGGAGTGTGGAGTTTGGAGTGGGAAGTTCCAAGTAGGGAGAGTTGGGAATGTGGGGTGACGTTAGGAATAAGGAAATGGTGTGTCCATTCGACGCATCCCGCTTCTTTCGATTTCGAGTTCATCCCATGTCTGAACTTCGCTCCCGAACCAAGCGGCTTGCCGTAGCAACCTTTCGCTTCTGCGAGAAGCTGCCGGACGAACCGTCCTGCACGGTCATACGCCAACAGCTCATGAGGTCGGCCTCATCGATTGGAGCAAAGTATCGGGCTGCCTGCCATGCACAGTCACGGGCTGAGCTTTTAGCCAAGATGTCCCGTGCGGAGGAGGAAGCCGACGAAATCGAGTACTGGCTCGAACTACTCGACGAGCTTCGGCAGGTCCCCGAGGAGCCGTTGAGCAAACTCCGAGACGAAGCCCATCAAATTACCTCAATGATCGTCGTCTCGATCAAAACAGCCCGAACGAAGGAATAGCATCCCCGACTGCTGTGAAGCCTAAACTCTGCATTCCGAATTCCCAATTCCACATTCGGAACGGTCATCCGGGCGGCCACTCCATGCGGCGCCCGCCGAGAAGGTGGAGGTGCAGATGCCAGACCGATTGGCCGCCGTCGTCGCCACAGTTGATGACCGTGCGGTAGCCGTCCCGTAGCCCTTCCTCCTGCGCAAGTTCGCGGGCCACCATAAACAAATGCCCGATCAGGTCCTTGTCCTCCGGATCCACGTCGTCGAGCGTCGGAATGGGCTTCCGGGGCACAACGAGGATGTGCGTCGGCGCCTGGGGATTGATGTCATGGAAGGCGATGCATCGGTCGTCCTCGTGGACGATGTCGGCGTCGACCTCCCGGTCGATGATCTTCTGGAACAGCGTTTTTTCGGCCATGATGGGGAGCCGCCGTCGTGAAACGAGAACGAGCAAGGGGCGCGAGGGCCCACTTCTACTGTGAGTAATATAGAGAATGCAAGAAGGAAATCACAAGACGAAATCGTAACGCCCACACTGTAAAAGAGTCGTTTGTGGCCCGAACAACTTCCCCTCCGTGCGGTCCGTAGAGTATTGTGTTGCGACGCGTCCAATCCGGCACTGCCTCGTTTGCCTTCTATCGCCATGTCCACCGTGTACGTTACTCGCAAGGTCCACTTCAACGCCGCTCACCGGCTCCACAATCCCGATAAGTCCGAGGAGTGGAATCGAGAGACCTTCGGTAAATGCAATAATCCGAACTGGCACGGCCACAACTTCGAACTGGAAGTGACCGTGGCGGGCGAGCCCAATCCGGAAAGCGGCTACGTCGTCGACCTCGGCGATCTGAAAGAGGTTCTCCACGAGCGAGTTGTGGACAAGGTGGACCACAAAAACCTGAATCTGGAGGTGGATTTCATGGATGGGGTTATTCCCTCCACCGAGAACTTTGCGATCGCCATCTGGAACCAGCTCGAAGGCGCCTTGCCGTCGGGTCGCCTCCACTGCGTGCGGCTGTACGAGACGCCTCGCAACTTCGTCGAGTACCGGGGTGAATGACCCATCCGCTTTCCTCCCACGAGTTGTCTCATTCCTACCTGACCTGCAATGGCTGAAAAGAAAATTCCGTCCGAGGACCTTCGCGAAAACGGCACCCCCAACGGCGCCCCGCCGAAGCTCTACGAGCGCCGAGATGTGTACGACGAGGACACGACCGAGGCGATTGCCGACCACGTCTCGTCCATTCTCGACATTCTGGGCGAGGATCCGTCCCGCGAGGGATTGGAAAAGACGCCCGAGCGGGTGGCGCGTGCCTACCAGTTTCTGATGCACGGCTATGCGCTCGACCCGAAGGAGATCCTCCGGCAGGCCATGTTCGAGGAGGCCTACGACGAGATGATTCTCGTGAAGGATATTGAGGTCTACTCGCTCTGCGAGCACCACATGCTCCCGTTCTACGGCAAGGCCCACGTCGCCTACATCCCGGACGGCAAGATTGTGGGGCTCAGCAAGATTCCCCGCACGGTTGACGTCTTCGCCCGTCGCCTGCAGGTGCAGGAGCGACTCACGATGCAAATCCGCAATGCCATCGACGAGGTCATCGAACCACTTGGAACGGCGGTCGTCATCGAGGCGCGACACCTCTGCATGATGATGCGCGGAGCCGAAAAGCAAAACTCGATGACCACCACCAGTTCCGTCAGCGGCGAATTCGACAACCACCCCACTCGGGCCGAGTTTATGCGCCTCATCCACGCGACCGACTGAGACGGTCGAAATGTAGAGTGCGGCGTTCGACGGGTAGATTTTGGTGAGTGAATTTAGGACTGTAGATAGGGGAATCCGAACGTCTCACTTTCCGCTCCAGACACTAACCTCCGCACGCATGATTGTCGTTGTCACAGGGGCGAGTCAGGGAATTGGTCGAGCCATTGCCGAAGCATTTGCCGAACGGGACCAGTCCCGCGTGGCCTTGGTCGCTCGGACGCAGGCGAAGCTTGAATCCGTCGCGGAGGCGTGCCGGGAGCGGGGAGGCGACCCCATGGTCGTGCCCACCGACGTGACCGACGATGCGGCCGTGGCTGACATGGCCGAGACGGTGCAGACCGACTGCGGCACGCCGGACGTGCTCGTCAACAATGCCGGCATGTTCACCTATGCCCCGCTGGACGAGCTGACGATGGAGGGCTTCCGTGAGCAGATCGACGTGAACCTGACCGGCTCGTTTGCCGTCACGCAGGCCTTTCTCCCGGCGATGCGGGACCGGGGCGAGGGGCACCTCTTCTACATGGCCTCCGTCGCCTCCATCAAAGCCTACCCGGGGAATGCCGGCTATTGCGCGGCCAAGCACGGGGTACGGGGCCTCGCCCGCGTCGTCCGCGAGGAAACGAAAGACGAGGGCCTCCGCGTCACAACCGTCATTCCGGGCGCGACTCACACGCCGACGTGGGAGGGCGTCGACCTGCCCGAGGAACGGTTCATGCCGCCGGAGGACGTCGCCCAGTCCGTCGTGGACGCCTACCACCTCTCCGACCGCACGGTGATGGAGGAATTGTTGCTCCGGCCGCAGGAGGGGGACGTGTAGTTGACCGACAAATGGTTAGTCCTCCTTCAACCGCTTCTCCGGGACCCACGCCCATTGCAGCGCACTGGAGACGAGCGTCGTGTCGTCGTTCGGTTCCGTAAGGGTCACGTCGACATCGACCTTGCCGATGGGACGCGACTGGATGCGGTCGGTCTCCTCCGTAGAAAGGGTCGCTTCGGCCTGTACCGTGCTACGTCCGAACTGCTCGAACGAGACGTCCATCGTGCGGAGGAGCGGAGACGAGGCCGGCGGCACGTTGAGTGCGACGACGAGCCCGGAGGCCGTTTCGGCAAGCAGGGCCAGCGCCGCTGCGTGGAGCCCCCCAAGGTGGTTCTGTACGCCCTCCCGATTGTCGAGTCGGACGACGACTCGCTCCGGCGTGTATTCTTCGATGAAGCAACCAGCGGTGTCCACAAACGGGATGACGGTGCCCACGGCGTGCGTGACGAGGGGGCGACGCAGCGAACCCGGAAGATTCGCGTAGCGGTCCGCAATACGGGCAAAGGGATTGGTAGAGGCCATAATTACAGAATGAAGGAGAAATGCAACGTGCGTTGCCGAGATCCCACTCGAACGGATGGACGGTAGATGCCGCCTGCGACGCAGACGTGCTCGTAAGCCAGGGGCACCCGGTCTCTTTGATCGGGTGGCTCGTTTTTTGTTTGTTCAAGCATTGCTAGCTTGGTACGGCTCTCCTTTCAGGACTGTAACGAAACAATCCGAAAAGCGGCGAAAGATAGAGAACGTATCCAGCGATCTTTCGTAATGAAGAGTCCCTTCTACGCGAGACCCGCTGGTAGCTGTCCTCAAGATCGGTCTTTTCGGTTCGTACGTCAACGTCTCATCAAACGTACTGACGCCGAGTAGCCGAGCATCGGCACGTTGGGGGAGCCGCTCTGCCGCCGGTTGTGGAAGATTGAATTCGACGCAACGGCGACGCGCCGCATCGAACATGAAATTCCTCGTCCACTCGACTCTCTGAAAACCACGTGGGTACTCGTATCATGGCCAGTTCGTCCCGAACGGAAGCTGCGCTGGAGGAGTTGGAGCGTCTTATCGTCGATGAGATGCCCATCACGCAGCATCTCGAATTTTCGCTCGCGAGAGACGAGCAGGGACGGCTATGTGCCTCGGCCCCGCTGCAACCCAACGCCAACCACATGGGCAGTGCCTTTGGCGGAAGCCTCAGTATGCTTGCCACCGTCACGGGATGGGCGATGATGCATGAGGTCGTACAGGACGCGGTAGAGGACATGAAGCGCCGCGTGGAGGTGATGATTCAAGAGAGTGACATCGAGTACATGCGACCGGTCTACGAGAACATCTCCGTCATTTGCGAGCGGCCGGACGAGGATGCGCTGGAGCGATTCCAACAAATGTTGGATCGGTGGGGCCGGGCGCGACTCGATCTCAAGTGCAAAATCGACGCAGCGGGCGAACGAGCGGTTACGTTCATCGGAAGCTACGTGGCGCTTGCAAAGGGGGAAGAACAAGGAGATGGCGCTTCTGACCTTTCTTCCGATGTCCCTGAAGCGAACGAGGCAAAAACGGAGCTATAGCAGTTCCTCGTACATCCGATACGAGGTCTCCGTCATGCCCAGTGCCTCGTAGGTCTCCCGGGCCGCCTCGTTATTCCGTTCCACGTACAGCCGCACTCCGCATACGTCCTCTGCGGCCTGGGCTCGTTCCCGCACCGCGCGGTGTAGCGCCGAATAGACGCCGGTCCGCCGGGCCCCGGGCCGCACGTAGACGCTCTGAATCCACCAGAACACGCCGTTGCGCCAGTCGCTCCACTCCGTCGTAATCATGAGCGAGCCGACGATGGTCTCCGCTTGCACGGCAACGAGATAAAAGCCTCGCGTCGAGTCGTCGAACATCGCCTCCACGCCCGCCCGTACCGTGTCGGGGTCGAGCGCCTTATCTTCCGTTTCTTGCGCCATTGCCTCATTGAAGCGAGCAAGCGTCTCGGCATCATCAGAGGTGGCCGTGCGGACGGTGGCGTCACTGGACATGGGACCGAGGAAGCATTCTGTGGGGAGCGTGCCAACGAGACCGAAGCGCCCTCGGCGCGTAGGCGTGAGTTATCGGGAAAGAGACCGCAGTCGCGGACCAATGTCGCGGGCCAGCACAGCGAGCGATGTGTCGAGCTTGGCGGCGAGATCAGCGTAGTTCGTCACCCTCCATCCGTCTTTACGGTGACGAGTAATTCCTTGCGCCAGTATCTGCTCTCTATCCCCTCCAAAGATCGTCCATCGCACCACCATCTGGGCGTGCCCCTCGAGGGAGCTTGGACCGTCGTCCGCTTCCGAATCGGGAGCAGGACCGACGCCCTCGAAGCGGAGAACGTGCAGTTGCACGACGTAGTCAAAACGAGCGCCTTCCGGCCACGGCACGACCTCCACCGTTCGGACGCCCTCCTCCTGTTCGAGGTTGAGAGCGGCGACGCGGTTGATGGCCTGATCCAGGTCTTCGCCCCATCGGTGAAACTCCGAAAACTGAATCGCATTGGGCCCGCGCCGCGTCACGATGCGGGACGCATCGAGGTATGAGGCCAGCCGCGCACGGCGGAGGCCCACCGTGACGCCCGTCGTGTCGACCAAGGCAGTGTCCCCCTCCACTTCACTGTCGAGCAGGTAGTACGTGATGTTCTGCCCCGGGCGGGGCTCCAGCAGACGCACGCACCCCACGAGCACGAGGCTCAGCAGGCCGGCGGCGACGAGGCTACGGCCAATTCGAGAACCGCGGGAGGCAGAACCAGAGGAAGGAGGCATGGGAGCCGGTTCCGGATCGACGGATCCAGAGCGCAGGATCAATTCGAAAAAACGGTCTCTCGTGAACCTACACGGAGGCCACCTCGATGTTCTGGCAAGGGACGGGGCCACAAACGTGACGCCCCGAGAAGAACGGATGGGTTCTCATTTCGACCCGTGGATCGTGGGGGACCCTCCCAATCCCGGCAGCGAGGAAGCGACGGGCAGAAAGCCACCTCCACGAAAGAGGGCAATTCGCCAGAGAGCCAGCAGCGTCACCGGACCGGCGAGAAACCGCTTTCCAATGCAGAAGACCGACGTGGCGTCTGACGACATCAGGTTGGAAAGAGAACCTGCACAGTCCCGCTGCCAGGCGATAACCTGGTGGGTGGATCTTGCCAAGCCACGCAGGCAACTTCCCGTTCCCTACCGGTCGAGTTCCTCTCGAAGCGCACTCGCGAGCTTCTTCATCGTCGGCTGGTCGTCTCGATCGGCGATTTCAAGGGCATTCTCGAAATACTCGAGAGCCGCCTCTTTTTCATCATTCGAAAGAACCATTTCTCCGGCCCAGCGAAACGCCTTCGCCTTCCATCGGCTCCCGAGGCGGTCAATGTCGATGGACGACAGATACTCGTACACGCGCTTTCGTTTCTCCCATGGAATGCCCGACGGGGATTCGTTCTCCAGGAGCGTACCGATTCGCTGAAGCAGATCGTAATCGTCCGTGATCTCAACGAACGCTTCCACCTCTGACTGCGGCAAGAGCTGATCGGCGCCGAGAGCCTCCACCCTCTCCTTCAACCGGATCGTGTCCCGGTACTCGTCCACGATGCGCTCAACTTCCTTCCACACCTCGTCCTGAGAGCGGGGGAACGCCTCCACCCAGAATTGATCGACGACCTGGTCGAAAATCGCTCGTAAGGTCCCCTCGTCGAATTCTTCGCGCAAGGTAAATCGCGCAATCTCACGTGCAACAGAGGGCGTTTCACCTCGGTGGGTTTCCATAAACTCTTCCCCTTCAAATCCACTGGCCACGCCCTGAAGGTCGAAGATCATGACCTCCATGTAGAGATAGGCTGCCCGTTCCCAATTCCCCTGTCTCCGGACGTGCCCGGCGGTCTCGTATCGCACGTTCCGGTACTCCCCCCACTGCTCGTTCGACCAGTACTGCTTCGCCTCTTTACTGAGATCCGTAAGGGTATCAGCCATGGTCCAGCGTGCAGGTTGTATTGTACACCAGTAGGATGCGCTCGGGGGCAATCACACTGGCAGACACGCTTTTCCTATTCGTCGTAGTGTGACGTCGAAAGAAGATGAACAATGCGCACGCCAGTATCAAGAAAGGGGGGCGTGTCCTC
>CAZTDC010000149.1:0-7610 GCA_964612165.1 uncultured Salinivenus sp. | reverse complement strand
CCCGGTGCACCTCAAACAGCTTGAGGCTCCCAAACCCGCCCGCCAGTCCGTAGGGGGTGACCGGCCCGATCGTGGGGGCCTCCACACGCAGGAGCAGGGGCCAACTGAGGTACGCGGCCCCGTATCGAATGCCGCCCACCTCGCCCCGCACGGCGGTTCCCTTCTGCTCCAGAAGCAACTGAGTCTCCACTGAAAGTGGACCGGTCACGGCCGCCTGCACAACGGCGCCCCCGGCCAACAGTCGCCGAACGCCGACGTCGGCATTCGCCGGGGCGTCAACCGTAGCCAGATTGACTCCAACCGCGACGCCGAACCGGAACGGGGAGTCTTGCGCCGAAGCGGAGGGCCCTCCAAACATACCAATGAGCAGTATAACCCCAGCGAGTCGAGCGAGACCCTCAGATCGAGGTAGGCCGAAGAGACGGGACACAGGCGGGAAAGTCCTTTGACGAACGACGAACGCCCGGTGAAACGGAAGGCACATTCACGGGATCCTATTCCTCAAGTTTGGTGCGGGGAAGCACGGCGAGGAGACAGATCGGAACGTTGGACATGGAGCCTGCTTCCAGGGCAATCGTATCTTGGGATGTTTCTTCTGGGGATGGAGGCCCTTTTCCCTCCGATCGGCGCGAGTGCCGGAAAAGCACGAGCGAAAGGGCGCTTGGGGGCGTGGGAGAGAGCGTGTCACGCTGACAGAGCCGGAAGGAGTCGACCGAAAGTAAGATGCGATCGCCGTGAGCCTGCTTCTTGTCAGCGTTGCTCTGATT
The DNA here is from genome assembly GCA_964612165.1 of uncultured Salinivenus sp. Taxonomy (GTDB): domain Bacteria; phylum Bacteroidota; class Rhodothermia; order Rhodothermales; family Salinibacteraceae; genus Salinibacter. Next base: position 6,843 of record CAZTDC010000149.1, on the reverse strand, counting down.
CGATCTCCCCACCAGCGAAGTCAAAACCAGCGTGGGCTCATATCCCCCCTGCCCTGGCCGCACTACACATCTGACTCGGAAACGCGGGCCTCGACAGTCGGGAAGCGGAGGGTGACGGTCGTGCCCACCCCCTTCTCGCTCTCGATGGTGATCTGTCCCTCCATCCGATCCGCCAGGCGTTTCGCAATCGTAAGTCCAATGCCACTTCCTTCGTAGTTTCGTGTTCGCCCTCCCGATTCCTGCTTGAACTCGTCAAACGCCTCCGGCAAAAAGGCCTCGCTGATGCCGATTCCGGTATCCTCCACCGTAATGACGACGTGCTCCCCCTCGTCTTTCACCTGCACATGAACGTGCCCTTCTTCCGTGAACTTCAGGGCGTTGGACACAAGGTTGGAAAGCACCCGGTCGAAGGCTCGCGAGTCGAGCCGGGCGTACACCGGCTCCTCCGACGCGTCCAGCCGCAGCGCAATGTCCTCTTGCTCGGCCTGACTGCGGAAGAAGGAGAGGATGTCATCCACGAGCGGACCGACCGCCTCGGGCGTCCGCTCCAGCTGTACGGCGTCGCCTTCGATCTGGGCGAGGCTCAGCACCGAATCAAACGTTTGCTTCAACCGCTGCCCGCTCGTAAGAATGGGCTGGATCAAATCGTGGTACGATTCAGGCAGCCTGTCCTGCAGAGAGCGCCCAAATCCGAGAATGGAGGTGAGCGGCGTCCGGAGCTCGTGCCCCATGTTGGCGAGAAACACCGTTTTGAGTTGACTCATTTCTTCGGCCCGTTTCCGGGCGGCCTCAGCTTGCCTGCGAGCCTCAATGAGTTGCTCCTCGTACTGCTTGCGCTCGTGAATGTCGACGAGGAGCCCGGTAATTCCGGTCAGCGTGCCGTCCTCGTCGCGGAGCGCCTGCGCTCGCACCTCAACCCAGTGAACGTGTCCTTCCGACTCCTCGAAGCGCACCTGACAGCGTTCCCGTTTCTGCTCCCCATTGAGGAGGGGATCGATGATGTCGACCAGCGTGCCGCGGTCATCCGGATGCACAAACGCGTCGTACGGCTGTCCCAGGCTGCGGTCGACGGCGTACCCGGTAATGTCGGTCCAGGCCGGGTTGAGGAACGTCCACCGGCCCTCGCGGTCGAGCTGGAAGATGGCCTCCTCTACGTTCTCGACCACCGATTCGTACTGCTTGCGGCTGCGATAGAGGGCCCGCTCGGCCTCGCGCTGGGCCCGGCGGTGGCGATAGAGCAGGGTCAGCAAGCCGAGAATGCCGAGCAAGAACGAGACTCCCAACAACACCGCCCACCAGCGCAGGTACCAGGGCGGTTGCACGTAGAAGTCCACGCGGGTCGGCTCGCTCCACCCAAAGCCGGGCTGTTGGGCTTTCAGTTCCAGCGTATAGGATCCGCCGGACAGCTCGGGGAGCACAAGGGGCGACCCCGGATTCAACGGCGACCACGCCGCCCCCTCCTCCCGAATTCGATGTCGGTATACCGTGCCGTCCTGCCCAAAAATCGGAGCGGCGTATCGAACCTCGAGGGTCGAATTGTTGGCAAGACGCAGCACCGAATCCGGACGAGCCCGGAAAATGCGATCGTCCGTCCAGATCTTCGTGACGACGGGCTTCGGGGTGCGCACGTACGACAGCGGAAATTCTTGCAGGTACGCAAGCCCCCGGGCGGTGCCCACCCAGAGGCGTCCTCCTTCCTCCAACTTTAGGGAGCGCGGCGAGATCGTTGGGCTGGGGAGACCGGTCTGTCGATTGAAGCGCCGCAGCGATTCGGTCGCCGGATCGTAGGCGAAAAGGCCCCGATTCGTCCCGAGCCACACGAGCCGCTCTTCAGTGACCGCCACGGACGAAATACCATCCACCTCAAACAGATCGAGAATCTCTTCCGGAGTAAGACGCCCATCCTGATATCGAAGCAAGCCGTGGTTGGACGCCAGCCAGAGCGTCCCCTCCGGTCCTTCAGCTAGGTCCTGAATGCGGAGAGCGGACGGGATGGAATTGGGGAGGGGGATGCTCACGTTCACGAAGCGGTCCCGCTCCGAATCGTAGCGATAGAGGTAGCTGTCGCCGCCCCTCCCTCCCGCGTACAACGTGCCGCCGGGGGCCCGGTACAGGACAACCAGTCGGCCCAGATCGTCTCGCTCGTCGCCATACACGGTCCCCTCGAACGTGGAGTCGACGTGCATCACGCCATCCGTGCCATCCTGAAGGACCCACACGCCCCCCTCGCCGTCCGGGATGATGCTGCGAATGAGCCGCACCTCCGATCGAGGCAGGGAGACGCGCCGACGACGACCGTCTTGCACGTACTCCAAATAGCCATTCTGGAAGCCCACCCACAGCCCCTTCCCGTCCGGCGACACGCTCCAAATCTGTCCGTCTGAGCTCACGGGATAGGTCCGGGGCGTAAACGGCTGCGTGGACAGATCGACCGAGAAGATGTCCTTATTGCGCGAGGCCCATATCGCCCCCTCCGGCCCGTAGGCCACGTCGCGGATAAACCGGTTTCCCTCGTCCGCAGACGGATACACGGTTCGGAAGAACAACCGCGGAAGCACCCCCAGTCCCGTATCCGTCGCCAGCACGATGGCGTTGTCTTCCGTGACGGTGATGTCCTGGATGACACGAAACGGAAGACGCCCGTAGGATGCCGGGTCGGCATCGATCGCAAACGTCCGGTGCAGGCCCTTCTCCCAGGTTCCGATCAAAAGGTCTCCTCCGGGCCCCGGACATAAAGACGAAATTCCCTCCAGGGTATTGAGTCGTACCCATCGACGAACCTGATACTCTGAATCCACCTCCAAAAGGTAGAGGCCGTGACTCGTACCCAGCAAAAGACCCTTCCCCTCGGGATTGGGAATCAACGCATTGATGGAAAACCCCGTCGGGCGGTCGGGAAGGGATACCCGACGAAAGCGGTCTTCGGTGGCATCGAACGCGAAGACATAACCGCGCTGCGCGGTGGCCACGAGCGGACCCTCTGCCGACTCCGCGAACAGAAACGAGCGCATAAACCGATCCGACCAGTACGAAAGGTCCGGCCCCTCGGGAATGTACCGGGTGATCTTCCCTCCGTCGTACCGCGCAATGGCGTTCGACTCCGAAATCCAGAGGCGCTGCTCTTTGTCCTGATACACCGACTTCGGATACGCGACCGTCGAATCCGTTCGGGACTCCCGTCCGGCCACCAGCAAAGAGAACGAAACGCTGTCGCGGCGTTGATTGACTTCGTGGATGCCCCGATCCGTGACCACCAGTAGACGACGCTCCGAACGAGAATATACGTCCTTCACGAGCGGACTCCGGAGCGCCGAATTATAGGTTTTAAACCCGCTGCCGTCGAAGCGTACCAGGCCATTGTCGGTCCCAATCCAGAGCCGCCCCGACGCGTCTTGAAGGACAGCCTTCGTCAGGTTGGTGGGCAGGCTATTGTTGACCGTGTACTGCCTGTACGGCGGGGTCGCCGACTGGCTCCACGCCGGAAGCGGACTGCTCCCAACGCCCAGAAGAAGCAAAAAAGCCAGTCCTCCGACACGTCGACACCAAATGCACCGCAAAGAGGGCACAAGAGGGAACACGGATCCCGAAAAACTTGGTGGGGGAGACGGGATGTTCATAATAAATTTAATCGAGGTCGACTTTGCAAGTTCGACCACTCCGTGGAGCTTTTCGAGTCTGTAAGACGATTGGGGAGGCTTCGCCCCTGAGCAAATCCACTGAACGGTCCGGGACCGAACCGTGCGGACTGCTTCGGTCTGTTGCTCTCACGCCCCATTTGGTCAATTCCCGAGCAGATGGGAATCCAGACTTCGCATTTGGCCCGCATAAACCCAACTGCAAGACGGTCATGCCTCGCTACTTGACGGCCGAGGAGGCCGCGGACGAACTGGGCGTTGCCAAGAATACGCTCTACGCGTACGTGAGCCGGGGGCTCGTTCGCTCGGAACTGGGCGACACGAGCCGACGCACGCGCCGCTACCGGGCCGACGACGTGCGCCAGCTCAAGCGACGGAAGGAGCAAAAACAGGACCCGTCCACCGCGCCCGCACGGCGCTCGACTGGGGCCTTCCGGTGATGGAATCGGGGCTCCCCCTCATTGAAGAGGGCCCATTTTACTACCGCGGGAAAGACGCCTGTCGCCTTGCCGAAACCCACTCGCTGGAGGCGGTGGCGTCCCTGCTCTGGGAGGGGCCGGTCGATTTGGGGCAGTGGACGCTGGCGACTCGGTCCTGGATCGCATGCAGACGCTTCTTCCCCAGGCGGCCGCCCGCGACGATCGGGCCTACGACCTGTCGGCGCGGGGCGTCATGCGAACGGGGATGCGCCTGCTGGCTCTGCTCGCAGCCCTCATGGAAGCGCCGTTCACCCCAACCGATGCGCCGGGGGCTGAGCGACCGCGGCGGGCATGGGGCCGCGCCCTCGACCTTCCGGACGAGGCCCCGCTCACTCTCTTCGTCCTCGGCCGCATGGTGGAGTGGACGGGCCATCTCATCGAACAGTACGAGCGGGACCGGGTCATCCGTCCTTGTGCCCAGTACGTGGGGCCGCCACCGACCGAGGCGTCTTCCTAACCGCGAGATTTCGCGAATGTACTCGAACAGTCCGCCGCCGCCGTCGTTATCGGGAGCGGACTGTTGTTGCCCCGTCTCGCTCTTGTACACTGATTTCCTGACCGTCTATGATCGACATTCTCGACTTTCCCGACTCTAATATCGTCGGTTTCCACCTCAGCGACACGCTGACGGAGGACGACTATGAGACCTTCACCTCGCACCTGCGCGATCAGCTCGAATCCCACACAACGACCCGCGCCCTCTTCGAAATTGAAGATGTAGACGGGTGGGAACCCGAGGACAAATGGGAGGAGTTCGCCCTTGACATCCGTCACGCACAAGACCTGGACAAGGTGGCCGTGATTGGCGACGATCCGTGGGAGCCCCTGCTCGACAAGATCGAGCTCCTCTTCCCGATGTCCCAGTTCCAGACCTACGAGGACGCGGACCGAGAAGAGGGACTGGAGTGGCTGCGCGGAGAAATGAACGTGCCTGGCATCGGCCCTGGTAGTGTCCCGGATCCGGAAGCGGGTGCCCAGGACGAGTAAGCAGTACGGCCTCCGTCATTGCTTCCCCGTCGTCATGGACGTTCCGAATCTTTCCGACGTAGAGGCCGACGTGCTCCAGGCCGTGCACGCCGAGGGCAACGCGGACGTCTACGACCTCGCCCAATCGGTTGGCGTCGGGCCCCGCGCTGCGCAGGACGCCGTGCGCGCCCTCGCCGATCACCGGCTCGTGCTCGTCACCGACCGCGGGCGACAGGTGCGGTGCACGCCCGCCGGTGAGGACCTGGCCCGGTCGCTTCAGTCATCGCCCCACGAGCCTCCGGACGAACGACGGGACGGCCCTGTTCAGTAGCGACGGTGCCACCGATGCGGCCCGGCTCGCGCGGAGCTCCTCGCCGATCGAAATGGAGCCGATCAGTGGTGCATGGGCCCGCTCCAAAGAAAAAAGCGCCCCGCCGCGAACGACGGGACGCGCATGGAGCCAACGACCGGACTCGAACCGGTGACCTGTCCCTTACGAGGGGACTGCTCTACCAGCTGAGCTACGTTGGCGTGAGCACCCGGGCTGGAGGGCCAGCCCGTTTTCTGGCAAACTATTCACGGTTGGATTCGGGCCAAAGATCCCACCCCCACTTCGCTTTCACGACCGATTAATGTTCGGTCCACCGTTCTCATGTGTGGCACCGATCGTCTCCGCTCATGATCCAGCTCGACGCCGTCACCAAGCGCTACGGAGAGGAGGTTGCCGTGCGGGACGTGTCGCTTACCGTCGCGTCCGAGCAGACGACTGTCCTCATCGGTCCGTCCGGCAGCGGCAAGTCGACCCTGCTTCGCCTCATGATCGGCCTCACGCGGCCGGACGCCGGCACCGTGACCGTGGACGACCAGCGCCTCACGCCCGCTAACGTCCGCCCCCTGCGGCATCGCATGGGCTACGTCATCCAGGAGGGCGGCCTCTTTCCGCACCTGACCGGCCGGGCCAACGCAGCGCTCCTAGCACAGCACCTCGGCTGGTCGAACGAGCGCATCGACGCCCGCATCGCGGAACTGACCGAGCTCGTTCAGCTTGCGCCCGACCGCCTCTCTCAGTATCCGAGCGAGCTGTCCGGGGGGCAGCGCCAGCGCGTAAGCCTCATGCGCGCCCTCATGCTCGACCCCGACGTGCTCCTGCTCGACGAACCGCTCGGCGCCCTCGACCCCATGATCCGCGCCGACCTGCAGGACGACCTGCGCGCCATCTTCCGCCGCCTCGGCAAGACCGTCGTCTTCGTCACCCACGACATCGGCGAGGCCGGCTTCTTCGGCGACCACGTGGCGCTCCTGCATCAGGGCGAAGTCGAACAGGAGGGCCAGATGTCGACCCTCGTGAACGAGCCGACGTCCTCCTTCGTCACGAATTTCATCCAGGCCCAGCGTGCCCCGCTCGAACACCTCGATTGATGCCTCCCTGCACCGGCATTGTCTTCTCTCGCCCCCCGCTATGGCTGACACTCAACGAAGCATGGACGCATGGAGGCACGGACGTATCGGCGCTTTGATCAGATGTACCCAGGCATCCATGCCTCCGTGCCTCCACGCCTTCATGTTTACAATCTTTCTCCTTCTCCCGACCGTCGCACACGGGCAGGGAACGGATTCCACACTGGCGGTCGGCTCCAAGAAGTTTACGGAGAACGTCATTCTGGGCTGGATGGGCACGCACCTGATGCGGGCGGAGGGACTGTCCGTCACCCACCGCGAGGAGCTGGGCGGCTCCCGCTTCCTGTGGGAGGCGCTCGTGCGGG
>CAZTDC010000148.1:0-7664 GCA_964612165.1 uncultured Salinivenus sp. | reverse complement strand
CCTGGTACCCAAAGACGGTCTGGAAGCCCATCTGGGCCTGCAGGCCGTGATCGTGGGCGTAGCGCACCATGTCCTCGGCCTGAGCGACGGCCTCGTCGACCGTCATGTTGGCATTGTCCTGGCTGTGCTGGTCGTGCGTGGCAATCGAGAGGTCGACCTGTGAGAGCCCGGCCTCCTGGGCCCGCTCCAACCCTTTCTGGTTGAGGGCGAGGCCCGCGTACGTCACGTCGTCGCGGTCCGGAAGCCGCTTGCACACCGCCTCCGCATCCTTCATCTGCGGCACCCACTTCGGATGCACGAACGAGGTGACCTGAATGCGGGGCATCCCCGCGTCGGCGAGGGCCGTGATGGTGTCCACCTTCCGGTCTGTGGGAATGAACTGATCCTCAAACTGGAAGCCATCTCGGGGACCGACGTCACAGAGTTCAACGTGCGTGGGGAGAGACATGGGAACATCGACACGAGTGCGAGAGCCAGTGCGGGGGGACAAACGCACGGCCCCGGACGGGCGTTCACGGCCCTGCTTGCCCAGCTTGGAAGAGGAATCGACCCACACAATCCCCCGACCGTCGCAAGAAAAATCCAGGGCACCTTCTAACTTCCAGCTTCTTCACGTCTATCCCTTGATGCCCCGGTGGTCGAATTTCTTATAATGAAGAGTGTGGTGTTGAATGAAAAACTTGCTCGCTCCCTATTCTGCCGTTCGGGGGCGGGCTTTTTTATTTTCCCTCCGTCGGTAACGACCACATGCAGCGCTTTCTTCTCTCCCTTCTGCTTGCCGCCACCCTCACCGGGTGCGGGGTCTTCGGGTCGGAGAACTCCTCCCCCGATTGGACCGGCGACTGGAGGATCACGGAGGACTTCAGCGGCGAGGCGCCAACGCAGGAGGTCTACTTCTCCTACAGCGAAGACCGACTTACGACCATCGCAGATGATCTGGGCTCCGGATGCGATATATTTACCAGAGAGATCGTGGAGGTGGACGGGAATGAAATCGAACTTGAGATTGGAGCGAGTGGGTTGGAAACGCAGCGACTCACCGTTTCAGGCGAGGATCTGAGTATTCGAATCGTTCGATCCAACAACTCCACTCTTCAGGGCGAAACGCTCAAAGCCACGTCCGTAGACACCAGTCCGCGTGAACTGCTGGGATGCAAGCGGTCAACCACCGGCGAAGGCAAAGGGGAACGCCCTCCATTCCGGCAGCAGTAGGGCCGTATCTATTCATCCCAGGCGGCCTGTGTAGACCGGAGACGTCGTAAAACGGAGTCTTGCGGTGGAGACGCTGAGCCTCATTATCACCTGTGAGAAGCCGCACAGGTTCGTCGCATCCGGGCCCTTTACAGGTCAAGGTCCACCCAGCGCCTTGGCCCCCATTTGTAGGGCTGAAGCCGATTGCGATACAAGCTCGTTTGAAAGGAGCGGGCCCCCTTTACTCCCCGGTCACATCCGCGCCAGCAGCGGGCGACCTCCCCCTGACGTACGAATCGCCGATGGTACCGGTGGCCCACTGGTAGGTCGTGTACGCCTTCAGGACACTGATTTCGGCGGAGATGAGCTGCTTCCGAGCCTTTGCCAGGGACTGCTCCCGCTTGTTGAGAAGGAAGAGCGTCCCTTGCCCCCGGTCGAAGCGTTGCTGCTCTGCCCGCTGGAGTTTCCGGGCCAGTTGCTCGTTGCGCCGGGCCGAACGCGTCCGGCGGCGGGACTGCGTTAGGGCAGCTAGAGCGGACTCCACATCTGCCCGCACCTGCCGTCGAGCAACGTCTTGCTTCAAGTCAAGATCGCGAAGCGCAATGTCGGCCTGTTGAGCCTCGCTGCGCCGGCCCCGGAAGAAGAGCGGCTGTTCAATCTCGAATCCGACTTTGACATCGGTGACGTTCAGCGGATTGTCGGTGTACGATACGGCCTGGGCTTCGAGTTTGAGATCGGGCCGCAGGCGCTCCTGTGCGAGGCGCTGTTCGATCTGCGTTTGCTGGCGCTTCACGTCCATTACCTTCAGCATAGGGCGGCGCGTGAGGGCCGTCTCCATGGACTCAGACTGCTGGGTCGTATCCACAGGTGGCGGCATCTCGGGCGCAGGGGGCGCGTACCGAAACGAGGCAGGCGACCCATCTTCCTTCCACAGAAACGTGGAAAGCTTGATGCGCTTTTCCTTCACTGCCCGCAGCGCTTTCTCCACCTCTGCCTGCCGGCGGGCCGTCGTGCGCTCGGCCTCGATGCTGTCGACGGCCGGTGCCTCTCCGGCCCGTGCCTCTTGCGTAACCAGGGTCTGGCGCCGCTCCGCCAACTGCAGGAGGTCCCTGCTGACCTCCAGGGTCCGCCGGGCCTTCACCCAGTCCCAGAAGGCCCGAGAGGCCTTCAGCAGCAACCGATTGCGCTTGCGCGCCTGCAGGGCATCGACCCGACGGGGCTCCAGACGGGCCTTGTCGAGGGCCGCCCGGGCCTTGTCGGTGCGGAGTCCCCCCAGCGGCGAAAACGAGAGGCCAAAGCGCGTTTCGCCGACCCGGGCGGTCTGCACCGACGGGTCGATGCTTGAGCCAAGCCCGCGACGATAGTCAAACTTGAGGGTCGGGCTCGCCGGCAGGTTCAGGGGCCACTTGACCCCGCTCCGCAGCACATTCAGCTTGTCCTTGCCGTCCTGCGTCTTATACGTATAGCCCGACCCGAGCGCCGGCTCGAAGCCGCCGCGGGCGTTCAGTAGGCGAGCCGCCGCCCGCTCCTCCTCCAACCGGTTCGCCCGGGCCGATGGGCTGGTCCGCAGCACACGACGGCGAACGTCGTCCAGGGTCAGCACCGGACAATCGTCCGCGGAGGAGCAAGGCACAGCGGCCGTCGTGTCCGCCCCTCGATCGAGCTCCCCGGACTCCTGTCCCTGAACAGTCGCCCCCGTCAGCGCGAGCATAACAAGGAGGGCAAGGGCGCGGGCAGTCATCGCGGGACGTGGTTTGAAGAACGAGATCGGCACAGGTTTACCGGTAGGCTACTTTTTCGAGGCCGTGCTCTGCGTGGAGAGCTGTGGGGGAAGGCCGTTCATTCGACGCCAGATTTCGTACCCGAGCGACACGTTCGACAGCAACACGGATCCTTTGGCCGGAGCTCCCTGACGAAGGTATTCGGCCCGAGGCCAGTCGGAGCTGCCGGCGGACGTGTCCGGCACGACGAGCATTCGAAAGCGCCCCGAGCCGTCTCCCACGGGATTGACGAAGCGAACCGTCCCCCTAAAGGTACCGACGGAGGCATCCGGCACGCCCGAAAACTGCAGCGCCGGAAATCCCGAAAACTGAAGCTGGACCTGTCGACCGGGTTCGATCAGGGAGGCCCCGATGCTGCTCACGAAGAGCTCCACGGCCCGGTCGTCCGTTTCGGGGACCACCAGCGCAAGGGGGCTTCCTTTCTTCACCGTCTGCCCGGGTCCCACCCGGTTAATGCTAGACACTGTCCCCTCGGTGGGTGCACGGACCACGGAGGCCGACACCCGTTCTCGGGCATTGTTGACCTTTCGGTCGAGTTCGGACTGTCGGGCCTCCAGCTTACGTTTTTTGCGCTGCACGTTGAGCCGGGCCGACTCGACGGCCCGGCGCGCCGCCGCCAGGTCCGCGGCGGCGGCCACCGAATCCGTCCGCGCCTTCTGGAATTTGAGGCGGGCGGTCTCCAGGTCCCGAACGGACGAGATGCCGTCGCCTTGGAGATCCTCGACGCGGGCGAGCCGGCTACGGGCCGTGGATACGCTTAGCGCGGCATTGTTGACCTTTTCCGCAGCGGACCGGCGCTTCTGGCGGGTCTGAGCCAGCTTCTGGCGGGCCCGCTCCGTCTCCAGACGCAGCCCCTCAAGCTTGCTGGCCCGTTGCTCGGCCACCCGATCGGCAAACTGATCGTCCAGGTAAGAGGAGCTCAGGTCGTCGAGCACCGCAATTGTATCCCCTTTCGCCACCTGGTCTCCCTCGACCACGTGCCACTCGTCGACGCGGGCCGACAGCTGCGACTCGATGGTGCGGGGGCGAGCCTCCGGCGCGTACGCCGTAACCTCTCCGGTCCCGGAGACCGTCTGTCGCCACGGTACGATCGCCAGTATGGCCCCGAGGACGATGAGAAAGGCCAGGGAGCCGATGAGGATCGAGCGCGTGATGGCGGGGGACTGGGCCGCCTGGAGGGCGCTCGTGCGACGGGGCTCGCCGGGAACGTCCATCTCCGTCGTTGGTCGCAGCCACTGCCGCTCCCGAGAGGGCGGCAGTGCATCCAGAGAGGACGAATCGAGGTCGGACGGGTCAGCGGTCATGTCGAACAGGTGTGGTAGCCGAGAGGGTGCAGCGAATCGGTGGTTAGCCCCGAACTGCGGGTGAGCGGAATCAGCAGGGCTTCGATGCGTCAGTCAGGACGGCACCCCATCCCCCTGCATCGTCGACATAAGTCTCCGAAAGTGTTGCCTGAGAAAGTCGTCGGACTCGCCGTGGAGCTGGTCCGACACGCCCCGCCACACGATCTGCCCCTGCTCCAGCACAAGAACTTGATCGGCCCGACGTACGGCCGTCGGGTTGTCGTCGGCCGCAGAGACAATGGTCCAGGCGTCGTGCCCATACAGGCGATCGGCCAGGGTCTGCTTTACCGGGTCCTCAATGCCATTGAACGGTTCGTCGAGAATGAGGAGACGAGGCTCCCCGACCACTGCTCGCGCGATCATGATGCGCCGGACCATCCCCTGCGGCAATCCAAGCCCCGCCGAGGTGACGGGCGTTTGCAGTCCATCCGGCAGGTCAAGGATCGCGTCGTCGAGGCACGCCAGATGGAGGGCCTTCTCCACCTCCGCGTAGCTCAGCGAACGCCCCATGGTGATGTTCTCCTCCACCGTTCCCTTGAACAGTTCGTCGGTGGAGAGGGCTAGGCCCACCACGCTCCGGTACGCCTGTGGATCGAGGCGGGCGATGTCGTGGCCGTCAAACGTGATTTGTCCCTGATCGGGATCATGCATCCGCACCAGGGCTTTCGTCAGCGTCGTCTTTCCGGCTCCACTGTCTCCCACAATACACAGGTGGGTGCCCGGCGCCACGTCGAACGATACGTCGTCCAGAGCGAGAGCCCCCTCCCCGTACCCAACGCTCACGCCCTTCAGGCTGAGCGACGCGGGACCGGATCCGGAGGGGACCTCTTCGCCCCCCACCTCCTCCAAGGGCTTCTCGGTTACGTGCAGAATCTTGCTGATCGCCGTCAGCAGATCATACCCAGAGGCAAAAAGCTTGACCAGGTTGAAGCCGTTGTTCGTCAGATACACGATCAGGAGTTCTGCGGCGACGAACTGGCCGAGGGTGATGTCGCCCTGCGTGACGAGGTAGCCCCCAATGCCGAGGGCCAGCCCCACGATAACGGCCCGGAAGGCCGCGGCGGCCGCGAGCTGGCGCCCAAAGATCCGGAAGTGGTTGCCGCGAGCCCGAACGTAGTCGGAGGCCAGCCGGTCGGTGCGAGCGTGCACATACGACGGCGACCCATTCAACTTGAAGCTTTGCTGGCACCGGGCAAGGTCCTCCAGCCAGTGGGCGGTCGCGTACTTGAAGCTCGACTGCTCAATGCTGGTTCGCAGGCCTCTCCGTCCCAGCCCCCAAATGAGCACCGGGGTGAATAGGACCGCCATCAGGCCCACGATGAGAAAGAATGAACTGTATATTGTAAGAAGAATGAGGCTCACCAGCGCGATGAGCGCGTACACCATTCCGTCCAGAAGAATCTTTGACAGGCTCTTCTGCATGGACACCACGTCGAAGAACCGGTTGACCAGGGCCGGCCCGTACTCGCCCTCCAGTTCCGACCGTTTCATGAGGGGCAGCCGGTAGGCCATCTCCATGGCCGTGGAGGCGAAGAGGCGGCGCTGGAGCATGTCCACCGTGTAGTACTTCAGGATGTCGAATCCCCCATAAAGCAGCAGCCCCATGGTGATCGCGACGCAGAGCACCACGATCTGATTGGTGAACGTTCCCAGCGACACCGAGTCGATGATACCCTGAGACGCAAGCGGAATCGTCAAGGAGAAGAGTGCCACCATGGCGGCGTAGACGGCCACCGTGATCAGGTCCTGGCCTTCGTCGCTCAGTAAGCTCAGAAGGCTAGCGAAGGTCTCCTGAATGTTCTCCCGGTGGTCGTGCGGGTCGTGAATGTACTCCGCCGAGCGGATGTCCGGGCCCGACGACGACTGCCGGTCGCTATCGAGGAAGTGGGGCGTCTCCCCCTCAATGTGGAGAAGAGACACCATTCCTTCGGGGCCGGTCAAGGCGTCGGGACCCATGCGCCGCACCTCATTGGGCCCGAAGCTGTGTACCGACAGGACACCCGTCGTTGGGCGCGTCTCTTCAATCACCCCGAGGTTCCCGTCCGGCGTGAGGACAAGGTCGCCCGGCGCCGCCTCTCCAATCAGGTCGGTGGGCGGGAGGCGTCGCGCCTTCGTCACCAGGCCGCGGGCACGACCGAAGTCCGCAAGCAGTCCGAGCACCGTCTCCGACGTGACCGTCTTGACCTGGAGAAACCCGCGGAGGCGCTCTGGACCCACATCCCGATCCACGCGCCGCTGAACGATTCCGAAGGCCTCGACGGCCTGCTCCTCCAACGAAGGATCCGCGGACGTAGACCCAGCCCGCATCACGTCTGGTTGGTCACCAGTGGCTCTACTACCACGTTCTGACATCGGCTTAGGCTATGGGAGGGGGATGGAAACCGAACACCTCGTGGGCTTGAGATACCAAAACCACAACCGTATAGACGCCAGAGCTTTTTAATTGATTAAACGTGATGGCTTGAGAATCAGGATGTGACGGCATCGTAAGGGTTGTCAAGCCGATCCAACGCTTCTAATGGATACCTTCACCTAATCCGCACCACTCTCGCCTGGACCGGCAACGTGAAATAAAGCCGACAGGCAACATAAAACGACGTGAGGTCGACGGCCCTCGTGCAGCCGAACGGCCCCGCGAGATTACGCCGAGCGCAGGACGTATTCGTCTACACTCTTTTCTAAAGAAGCCGTCCGGCTTTGGAGTACGATTCCCGGAAGCTACAAGCAACAGCTGAGCGTCAGTGATTTTTGGGCGTCATATCGACCGTCTTCAAGGCAAACCCGCCCCACGAGCAGGTCGAGAGGGAAAACGGAGACCGTGCCCGTATTGAGCGCTCTTTTGGACTAATTCGTCGGTGCCTCGCTCGACTTCCTGGTCGGTCCGAATCGACCACTTGATGGCGAACCTGTTTTCGGTTACTACAATCGGCACATAGCACGTATCATCGAACCGCTACCAAAAATCGGGAGGATCTGCACTACCACAGCCTCCGCCACACCACGGCCTCTCACCTCATGATGGAAGGCGCCCCGAAGGAGGTGATACCGACGGTGTTGGGGCACACGACACCCCGTATGGCAGATAAGTACAGCCACCTTTCGCCGGGGACCGCGGTGCGGGCAGTGCGACAAACCTTTGGGGCTGAATGGGTCGTGGAGGAGCATTCCCACACAGTTTCCCCACAACTTTTCGATTTGGTGCGGCATATTGCGATTCGCCGCAAAATCGGAGAAATAGACCAAATAGAAAATGCCTCTGAGAACACCGATCAACGGCGCTCAGAGGCATTTTTCTGTGCCCGAGAGAGGACTCGAACCTCCACGGCCTGTAACGGCCACATGGCCCTCA
>CAZTDC010000147.1:0-7701 GCA_964612165.1 uncultured Salinivenus sp. | reverse complement strand
CGCGTCTCCAGGATCGCGTCGGCCTGGTCGCGATCGAGCTGAAAGCGGTGCATGAGCCGCTGCGCGGCGTCGTCCTTGTTCTTCGACGCGCGGATCATCTTGATTGCCTCGTCGAGGGCATCGAAGATGATTTCGAAGCCCTCCAGGATGTGGATCCGGTCCTCCAGCGTCTCCAGCTCGTCCCGCAGGCGGCGCACCACCACCTCCATCCGGAAATCGAGAAACTCGCGCAGGATCGTGCGCAGGTCCACTTGGCGCGGGGCCTTTACGTCGCTCTCCTCTGTGGGCACGAGGCACGTAAGGTTCACGTGGAATCGCTTCTGGAGCTTCGTGTGCTTGTAGAGGTAGGCCATCGCCGCCTCCGTGTCCGAGCCGCGCTTCAGCTCCAGCACAATGCGCACATCGTCGGTCGACTCGTCGCGGACGTTGGAGAGCTGTGGGACGTCCTCGTTGGCGATGTGGTCGGCAATCTCCTCGACGATCTTGCTCTTGTCGACGCCGTAGGGGATCGACTCGATGATCGCCCGCGTCTTTCCCTTCTTCCGGTACGCCCCCCGCATCTCGATCGTACCCTTGCCCGTCTCGTACATCTCGGTGATTTCCTCCTCCGTGTTGAGGAGACGACCGCCCGTCGGGAAATCAGGCCCTTCAATGTGCTCCTCCACCAGGGTGCTGGTGGAGACACCCGGGTCGTCGATCATGTGGAGAGCCGCGTCGACCACCTCCCCCAGGTTGTGCGGCGGGATATTGGTGGCCATGCCAACCGCAATTCCACTCGAGCCGTTCACGAGCAGGTTGGGGACGCGGGTGGGCAGCACCACCGGCTCCTCCATCGTCCCGTCGAAGTTGGCGCGGTAGTCGACGGTGTCGTCGCGAATTTCCTCCAGCATCTCCATCGCCAGCGGCTGGAGTTTGGCCTCCGTGTACCGCATGGCGGCGGGATTGTCCCCGTCCAGCGAGCCGAAATTGCCGTGGCCGTCCACAAGTGGGGCGCGCAGCGAGAAGTCCTGCGCCATCCGCACCATGGCGTCGTAGATGGCGCGATCGCCGTGCGGATGGTACTTCCCCATCGTGTCCCCGACGACCGTCGCGCTCTTCCGGTGCCGCTTGTTCGGGTAGAGATTGAGGTTGTTGAACATCGCATACAAGATGCGACGCTGCACCGGCTTTAGGCCGTCGCGGATGTCGGGCAGGGCCCGACTGGTGATGACCGAGAGGGCGTAGTTGAGGTACCGCTTGCGTGCGGTCTCGTGAAGCGGAATGGTTTCCGTAACGGGCATTGGCGTCGGTCAATAACGAGGTTCAATAACGGAGGTTATCGGAGTACACATAGTTTACTCACACTGCGTCGAAGATACAACCGCCCCGCCTCGGCAACGTTCTACGGTTTCGCAACGATCAATCTTGAATCGGCTTTGGCCGCCTCGTCGACGAAAAAAGCGGAGGTCGAAGGAAATCGGCGGTGCTTTTCCAAATTGAGGGCCGTATTGAGGCTGCCAAGTTCTTCTGGTTTCCACGCTCACGGTTCTACATAGGTCTTGTCCCCCTCCCCAGAACCAGGAATCCCCAGCCCGTGCCTTTTTCTTTGCAATAACAGAAATAAGCTCGGTGTCCTTGCTTACCTTGGATTGGCTCCCCTTTCGAAGAGGAGAGGTTAATAGTTCAGGGTGAAGTAGTCGCCGTCCTCGTCCGGATGGAGGTGCAGAAGATCGGCCCGGGTGAGCCGGAGCAGGGTCTGCGATGCCTGCTCCGGCGAGATGTTGGCCAGCTGGGCAAGCTGGGGGACGGTGATGCGCCCGTAGTCGTCGAGGTAGCGCATCAGGAGCGACTCGGTTTCCCCAAACTCGAAGGTGACGCTTCCCTCGGGTCGTTGTTCGCGCAAGCGCTGCACGGTTTCGTCGCTCGCCTCGACGCTGCGCTCCTCCACCCGCACGTACACCGGCCCTTTCCCGTTCACCGACGGATCGGAGACAACGAAGTGCGGTTTGTCCTGACTCTCATGCACAGTGACGACAAGAACGTCCTGCTGATCCCCCACCACGATGCGTTCGGTGTCGTACTCGACGGGAGGTGTGCAGTGGGTTTCTGTGGCCTGCCGCAGGAGAAACTGCTGTTCGGCAATGTGCTCAAATCCCTCAATGGTCCCGTCATCACTCACACCGAGGACAATCCGCCCACCGTTGGTGTTTGCCAGGGCCACAATTTCCTTCGCAATGCGCTCGGGCTGCGGCACCCGACGCTTGAACTCCAAACTGATCCCTTCCCCGAGCTCCACCAACTGTTCCAGTTCACGAAGGGTCATGAGCTCAAATGCGTAATGAAACAACACCCCGATTCGCCCCAGCGTCGACACGCGCACTCGGACAGATTAACAATCTACGTGGGTTGACCTACCGACAAAAAATGAATACAAGAGATCCGTCGTGAGAATTGAAATGGGAGCCGGCGTGCTTACTTCAGCTCTTCGGGGAGCCAGTGCTCGCGTTTGGCGGATCGGGTCATCAGGCTCTTGACCATGTTGCGTGGCCGCTCCCCTTCAAACAGAACTCGGTGAACAGCCTCCGTAATCGGCATGTCGAGGCCGTGGCGCCGGGCCAAATCGTGGATCGATTGGGTCGTCCGGATACCTTCGGCCACCATGTCCATCTCGTTGATCACTTCGTCCAAGCTTTTTCCCTCTCCAATCTGCTGGCCAACGTATCGATTCCGGCTGTGGCGGCTCATGCACGTGACGACGAGATCCCCCACCCCGGCCAGGCCTGAAAACGTCTGGGGATCGGCTCCCATCGCGAGACCGAGCCGGCGCATCTCAGCAAGTCCTCGTGTAATGAGCGCCGCCTTGGCGTTGTCGCCGTAGCCCACCCCATCGCTGACCCCAGCGGCAATGGCGAGGACGTTCTTGGCCGAGCCGCTAATTTCGACGCCCATCACGTCCGTGTTGACGTACACCCGAAGGCCATCCGTCATAAACGCCTCTTGAATCAGCTCGGCCACAGACTCAGTCGGGGCCGCAGCCACCACCGTGGTGGGACGACCCTCGGCTACCTCCTCCGCGTGACTCGGTCCGTAGAGCCCCCCAATATGGTCCGTAGAGACGTCGTCGAGCACCTCGTCCAGCACCTGGGACATCGTCATCAGCGTATCGTTCTCGATGCCCTTCGCGAGGGACACGACTGTGCCCAACTCATCAGTGTGCGGACGGAGTTTCTCGGCGACCGCCCGAAGATTCTGCGACGGAACGGCCACCCCCCATAGGTCGGATGCCTGGGCGGCGACCTCGAGGTTGGACGTGATCTGAACCGACGCCGGAATGAGAAGGTCTTTCAGATACCGCGGGTTGTGACGGGTCCGGCGCATTTGCTCGACCGCCTCCGGACGGCGCGCCCAGAGCGTCACGTCCCGCCCCGCCTGCGCAAGGTGAACGGCCAGGGCCGTTCCCCAGCTCCCGGCGCCGAAAAGCGTGATGGACGATGCCATGTGACTCGTCAATCAATGGAAAAAACCCGTGGAGGCGACCCACGCCGCCCCCGTCGCTAAATTTCGCCGCGCCCCAGCATGCCCTGTGCAGGCGAAAAGGAACTCACTTCATTCTCATTGCCCTGCAGAAGGCGGCGAATATTGGACTGATGCGCCACGATAATGGCCAGTGCCAGAATGATTCCGAAAATGAGGAGACTTGAGTGCAGATCGGCCTCGAAGGCATACTTGCGAATCGCGACAATGGTGGGAAACGCAACCGCCGCCGTCATCGACGCGAGCGATACGTAGCGGGAGGAGAACACCACGACCGCAAAAACGATCAATGTAAACAGCATCGTCCACGGGGCGAGAGCAAAGAGGATTCCGGCGGCCGTATTCACGCCTTTGCCCCCCTGAAACCGGGCAAAGATCGGAAACATGTGGCCCAGGATGGCCACGAGTCCGGCGAGCAATCCGATCACCGCCTCCATCTCCCACCCGAAGAGGCCGAACGCCGGAAGGGGATCGATGCGAATATACTCGGCCACGACTCCAGCCGACAGATAGCCCTTGCCCATGTCAACGATGGTCGCGAGCAGCCCGGCCTGCCAGCCCACGACGCGAAAGGCGTTGGTCGCGCCGGCGTTCTTACTGCCATAATTCCGGATATCAACGCCGTAGAGCCCCTTGCTCGACCAGAGCGCACCGGGGATGGATCCGAGGAAATAGCTGATGAGGACGATCAGGAGCAGACTCAGCATAACGTATGGCGTCACGTTTGGATGAGAACCCCGCGTGGTGGAGCGATAGCATTACTCGATCCCGTCGGTGGAGCATCTGAAGGCAAAACTGACCTTCTAGCCGATCAAGGCCTCTTGACTATACAGCGCGATTGAGTAACGCTATGTGAATGCAGAGCTTTTAGCTCAAAAATGCCAGTAAATGTTCCCCTCTCAATGCCTTCGGGCGTTAGCTAATCGTTCGGTCCGGAGCCTTCTGCTCCGATTCATGGTCTCCCTCCTCATTACTGGAGCACGGCTTTACTGACGAGCCAACAAATCGCGTGCGGACAATGCGCCCTACTCTCCCGCCCGCACCTCCCCAATTCGTACCGGCGCTTCGTCCAGGTCGTGGAGGACACGCCGGGCGTCGTCTTTGTCCTCGGGTCGAACCACCGCCACAAGGCCAATGCCCAGATTGAAGGTCTGCCGCATGTCGTCCTCCGGCACGTCCCCCTCCCGCTGGATGAGGTCGAAGAGCGGGGGCCGCTCCCATGCGTCATAGTCGACCGCCGCCGTGCAACCGTCTGGAAGCACCCGCTCCAGGTTGCCCGGCAACCCGCCGCCGGTCACGTGCACGAGGCCCTGTGCGAGGCCGGCGTCCACTAAGGCCTGGATGGCCGCTAGGTAGGAGCGATGAACCCGCAGCAGTGCATCGCCGAGGAGTTCGCCGCCGAGCGCGTCAACCGAATCGTCCACGTCGTAGGTGTCGAACAGGACGGTGCGGGCCAGGGTGTAGCCGTTCGTGTGGATGCCGGTCGAGGGGAGGCCGAGAAGCACGTCTCCGGGTTCAATGGTTCCCCCGTTCACAATCTTCTCCTTGTCGACGACCCCCACGATGGTGCCCACGAGATCGAAATCTCCCTCGCCATAGACGTCGGGCATCTCGGCCATCTCGCCGCCCACGAGGGCACACTCGTTCTCCTCGCAGGCCGTGGCAAAGCCGCTCACCACGTCCTCCGCCACACCGGGGTCGAGCGTACCGGTGCCCACGTAATCAAGGAAGTAAAGCGGCTGAGCACCGCACACCGCCACGTCGTTGACGCAGTGATTCACCAGATCCTGCCCGACGGTGTCGTACCGCTCGGCGCGGGCCGCCACCTTCACCTTCGTGCCCACTCCGTCGATCGACGACACAAGGACCGGCCGGTCCACGTCGCCTAGCTCGAGCTCAAAGAAGGACCCGAAGGCTCCGATATCCGACAGCACACCCGGCGTAAACGTCTCCCGCACCATGGGCCGAATGCGTTCGACGGCCTCGTCCCCGGCTTCGACATCGACGCCCGCTTCTTTGTAGGTGGTCATCGTCGTGAAATACGTGTTTACAGGATCGTGAACAGGTCAAGTCGCCCCAAAGAAGACGAATTACGTATTGCGTGCTCGACCGCCCAGACTCCAGGCACAAAATACGCAATAGCTACCTCACAAAACATTTTCGATTAGGGTGTTGTCCTCAGCGTACGTTCTGCCTTATCTCGAACCGGATCGTCCCAGGAGGGTCTGCACATATACCTGCACCCGCCGGAAAAACGAGAGCGTCAGCGGCTCACTCCACAGATCGAAGTCGCGACGCTCCAACTCCTTCAACAACTCAAGGGCGCCGACCCAGAACCGTTTGAGAGCAAATCGACGGCGGAGCGACAAATTCCCGATCAGCGGTCGTCCCTGCGCCAGAGCGTCGCGGACCCGCACGCTCTCTTTCCACAGAAGGCCCTTCACGCTGTCGTTAACGTCTCCGTCTCGCAGTTGGTCAATCGTAACCCCTTTCTGCTGGAGGTTATCAAGCGGAATGAAGAGCCGGCCCTGATCCACGTCTCGCGGCAGCGTGATGAGCCGACCCAGATGAAAAAAGCCCCGAGCCAACTCGTCGACGTAACGAAGCCGAACCGACATGTTTATGTCCGCCAGGCCTGCCAGCAACCGGGCATGGGGCACCGCCCAGAGGCCCACAAAATTCTTAAGCGCCGAACTGTTCTCGAACCGCGTCTCCCCGTAAAGCGCGCGAGCGGCGTCCACCTGGGCCGCCAGCAGCGATCGGTCCAGGTCGTGCTCCTCACAGGCAGCGTACGCATCTTCCCACACGTCTTCGCGCAGAAGCCGCATCGGCTCGCCAGCTTCGACCCGCTGTCGCTCCTCCTCAAAAAACGTGACGACGCTCGCCGCCGTCCCATTGGTCTCGATGGGGTGCGGATCGGCAAGGGCCGAATGCCAAGCCCAGAGCGCGTGCGCAGCGGGCCGCAAACCACGGCTCCACTGGTCGTAGAATGGGCGGGGAAGGTTGGAACGAACGTCCTCGGACATGCCGGACTGCGAACAGACGCGAAACGAGAAGACGGTCAAAATAGAGAACGGGGAAGCCGAGTGAACACCGGCTTCCCCGTTCGTGACGGTCCAAACTGACGGGCCCGATTAGGCCGCTTCAGCGAACTCCTGCTTCACGACGCTGATCTGGCTGCCGTCAAGCACCATCTTCAACTCTCGCTCCGAGAGGTCGTGCTCCACGACGTACGTCTCATCCTTGTCCGCGTTGGTGACCTCCACGTCGGTCCCGGACTGGATCTGGTCGCGCAGGTTGCGAAGCTGCAGGGTATCCCCCTGATCGATGCTCTCGTAGTCCTCGTCCTCCTTGAAGAGCAGTGGGAGGATCCCAAAGTTCGCCAGGTTCTGGCGGTGAATGCGGGCGTAGCTCTTGGCGATCTTGACCCGCGTGCCGAGCCAGCGGGGGGCAATGGCCGCGTGCTCGCGACTGGACCCCTGGCCGTAGTTCGTGCCGCCCACCACGGCGAAGCCATTGTCCTGGTACTCCATGGCACGGTCGAAGAAGCTCTCGTCGACCTGCGTGAAGACGAACTCCGAAATCTTCGGAATGTTGGAGCGATACGGCAGGATGTCCGACCCGGCCGGCATGATCTCGTCGGTCGAGATGTCGTCGCCGACCTTCAGCAGCACTGGAAGGTCAAACGAGTCGCGCAACTCCTCAAAGTCGGGGAGCGAAATGACGTTTGGCCCCTTCTCCAGCTCCATGCCCTTCGCTTCCTCTTCGGGGACCGGCTCCACGAGCTGGTCGGTGTTGATGCTGATGTCGTCCGGCTCTTGGGCGTCCGGATACTCCATGCCGTAGAGATCCTCCAGATCGCGCGGATCGGTAATCTCTCCCGTGAGGGCGGACGCCGCGGCGGTTTCGGGACTGACAAGATACACCGCGTCCTCCTTCGTGCCGGACCGACCCGGGAAGTTTCGCGGCACCGTACGCACCGAAATCTGTCCGGTCGCGGGCGCCTGCCCCATGCCGATGCAGCCGTTACAACCGGCCTGGTGGATGCGTCCGCCGGAAGCCACGAGGTTGGTCATGTGACCGTCGTTGATCAGGTTTTCGTAGATCTGGCGGGAGGACGGGTTGATGTCGAAGGAAACACGATCGTGGGCCTGCTTGTCCTCGACAATTTCCGCGGCGACCGCGAAG
>CAZTDC010000146.1:0-7715 GCA_964612165.1 uncultured Salinivenus sp. | reverse complement strand
GCAGAAACTCACAGAGAGAGCACCAGCATCCTGCGGTTAATCTCATAACTCTACAGAGATCTCCTTGCCCGGTGGCCCCGCTACAGGCAAGCTCGCTTGCCAGCCTCATTTGAGCGTCATTTGCAACGTCGCCCACTGTGTCTCGGCTTCGCATCAATCCACATACCAGCCTCTAAGGGATTTTTCGGTACAGAATTCGAACCGGTCCGGTACGTAGAACCAACCCCTTATTCGCATTATTGGTCTTCCTCCACCGCCAAGTTTAGAGCCGCCTCTACGAGCTCGTCTTCGATGCTGGTAAGTTCGTCGTGCTGCTTCACGTACTGGCGCACCGCGTCCTCGAGGCTCGACTCACGGGTGACGACCGTCCGGCGCTGGCGCTCGGCGGGATCGACGGTGCGCTCGATGGCGGCGATGGTGTCGGCCGCGGACAGGGCGTCCCGAATGCGCTCCTGATCGACGAGGGGAATCTGCGCCTCCTCGACGTGGTAGCGCACGCGAACGATGGCGTCGGTCACGGTTGCCGACGCGATGGCGTCCAGGATGTGCTCGGTGGGGGCCTCAGCCTCGCGGGCGTCGACCTGGAGGGCCACGAAGGGGCGGGCGGGCGTCTCGACGAACGTGGTGTCGGCGGACGGCGCCCGGTCCGGATCCACGCCCACCAGGTAAAACCCCTTCTCTTCCTCGCGCTCCTTGAACGTGACGCGCTCGATGCTTCCCGCGTATACGACGGGCGGGTGGCCCTCCGGATTGCGGTTTTGTGCCCGGTGAATGTGGCCGAGCGCCACGTAGTCAATGGGCGACACCGCCAGCTGCCCGACCGTAAATTTGGGCTCGGACGCGATGAGGGTCGTGCGCTCCGACCCGGCCAGCTCGGCCCCCTGCAGGGTCACGTGCCCGGCCAGCACGGTGGGCACGTCCGGCGAAAGCCGGTGCTCCGTGCCGTCGGCCCGCTCGACAACCTCCTCGTCCTGAATGTCCTCTGCCCGACGCTGGATGTAGTTGACGTATTTTTCCTCGATGAACCGCCGAAGTTCCTCCGGCGTCATCGAGCGGTACTCCTCCTTCGTCACGATCTGGCTGCGGATGGGCCAGGGAAGCGG
Organism: uncultured Salinivenus sp.; assembly: GCA_964612165.1. Classification (GTDB taxonomy): domain Bacteria; phylum Bacteroidota; class Rhodothermia; order Rhodothermales; family Salinibacteraceae; genus Salinibacter. The sequence goes on along the minus strand of CAZTDC010000146.1, from coordinate 6,612 downwards.
GATGAGCTGCAGCGGCCCGCTTGGGGTGTCGATCACCTGGACGCTGGAGGCGGGCTTTCGGTAGCAGTAGACGTCCCCGTCCACGTACTCGAAGATGTCGAGGGAGGAGGCCCGCCCGTAGGTGACCGGGTGATCGTGGTTGCCGATGACGAGGACGAGGGGGACCCCTGCATCCGCGAGCGGCCGGAGGCATTCGGCAAAGATCTTCTGCTGGGTGGGGGTCGGATCCGGTGTGTGGTACGCGTCGCCACAGAAGAGAAAGGCGTCAACCTCCTCGTCGAGGGCCCGCTGAACCAGCGCCTCGAGCGACTGACGCACGTCGAGAAGGCGCGTGTTGAGGCCCGTATCCGGGTCGCGGCGCCCGTAGGTCTTGGCGCCGAGATGAATGTCGGCTGTGTGTAGTAGCTTCACAAGAAACCCGGCTTCGATTGGAGGGGGCGTCCGTTGCGTGTGTCAGCGGTTCCGAACGATGGAGGATCTTGTGAAGGGCGCGACGTGGGCGCGTCGGGCGCTTCGCGTCAGGCGTTAGACGGAGCTGGCGCAATCACGTTCACGTCTGGGCCGTGAGGAGCGTCTCCCTGGCACACCCGTGATAAGAGACTCGGATCGATAGCATGCTCGCTTACCAGCCGACGCCGCCGTCCTGTGTCCCGCTCGTGTCCTCCGGCGGGCCGTAGTCTTCGACCATCGGGAAGGTCGCGTCCTCCGAGAGCAGAGACACCGAATCGGACTTCACGATCCTCCGGTAAAAGTCGCCGACCAGGAAGAGGGCACTATGCGCGCCCTGTCCCCACCAGTTGGTGCGGAAGGTCACCCGCTGGTCGTCGAAGCCCATCCAGGCCCCGCTCACCAGCTCCGGATGCATGAGCATGAACCAGGTGTCGGCCGACCGCTGTGTCGTGCCGGTCTTGCCGGCGAGGTCGTAGTCGCCAAGGTCAAACTGCGTACGGATGCGCTGGCCGGTGCCGTAGTCGATGACACCGCGCATCATGTCGACCACCGTATAGGCCGTTCGTTCGGAAAGGGCTTCACTCGGGCTCGGGGAGGCCTCCCACACTACGTTGCCGTAGCGGTCCTCAATACGGGTGACGGCGACGGGCGGATTGTAGAGCCCACCGTTGGCAAGCGTGCTGTACGCGGTCGCCATTTCAAGGAGCGTGACGTTGCTCGTGCCCAGTGCAATGGACGGCACCGCGTTCAGCTTGCTCTCTCGAATCCCCATTCGGCGGGCGTACTGCACGACGGTCCGGGGATTAATGTCGAGCGCGAGCCGGGCGGTCACGGTATTGACGGAGTTGGCAATGCCCTGACTCAGCGTCATCATCTGCCCGGTTGAGGTGCCGTTGTAGTTTTTCGGCTTCCAGACCGAGTCGACCTTCGTGGAACCGGCCACGACCTCCTCGGCTGCCCCTGGCTGCTTCCAGGTAAAGGTGCTGTCCCTGATCTTGTGGTACGGCGAGTAGCCGTTGTCGATGGCGGCCGTATAGGTGAAGGGTTTGAACGTGGATCCGGGCTGGCGGCGCGCAATGCCCACTTTGTCGTACTTGTCGGTCTTGAAGTCGCGCCCCCCCACCCACACCTTCACTTGGCTGTTGCGCGGATCGACCGCCACCAGTCCCGCCCCCAGACGGGTCTTTCGGGTCTTGAGGGAATCGACGAAGGCGGTATCTGCGCGAAGCTGCGTCATCGCTTCCTGTTTGGCCATCCCCCGCCCGCGGAGCGTATCGTAGCGGGCGGTATTGCGGATGGCCTCCGTCAGCACCTCAGGGTTGGTTTCCCAGTAGTATTCGAAGGGCTCGTAGTCCTCCCCCGGCGTCTGGTCCAGATAGTCCGCGAGGGTCTTGCTGTAGACCGTATCGTCGCTCTCGCTCCACTCGTACCCGACGATGCGCTGAAGGGCCGAGGCGTTCTGCCCCACCGCGTCGCCGGCCATCTGCTGCAGCTTCGAGTCGAGCGTCGTGTAGACACGCAGGCCGTCGCCGTACACGTCGTAGTTGCTGAGCGGATGGCTCGGGTCGCGCGACCATTCGCTGAGCTTGTTGCGCACGTGCTCGGCAAAGTAAGGCGCCAGGCTGGTGTACAGCTCGGCGGAATGGTACTTCGCTCCAACGGGGTCGTCCTTGTGCTCGTCGTAAAAGCTCGAGTCGAGAAAGCCCTGGTCTGCCATGAGCCGGAGGACGATGTTCCGGCGCCGCTTCGCGTTTTCTGGATTGCGCACCGGGTTGTAGTAGCTCGTGGCCTTGAGCGTCCCCACGAGCGTAGCGGCCTGAAGCTCATTGAGTTTCTTGGGCGGCACGCCGTAGAAGGTCCGGGCAGCCGCTTCAATGCCGTAGGTATCGTACCCAAAGCTCACCGTGTTCAGGTACATCTCAAGAATTTCCCGCTTCGTATAGCGCCGCTCCAGCTCCACGGCGGTCACCATTTCCTTTAGCTTCCGCTCAATGGAGACCGCCCGCCCGACTTTTTCGTTGTAGAGGTTGCGGGCAAGCTGCTGGGTAATAGTGGACGCCCCCCGAAAGCTTCCGGTAAGAATGTCAACCGTGGCGGCGGCGATGCCCTTGGGGTCGACGCCCCAGTGGCGGTAAAAGCGCTGATCCTCGGTGGCGACGAGGGCGTGAATGACGTGTTGCGAGATGCTGTCGTACGGCGCCCAGGAGCGGTTTTGGGTCGCGTACCGGGCCAGCTCCTCCCCGTCGGCCGTGTACGCAATGGTGGCCAGCTGCATCGAGGGATTCTCCAGCCGCTCCGTAGAGGGCACCTCGTCGGTCAGGGTCCACATGTAGGCCCCGAGTGCAAGCGTGCCGACGAGGAGAGCCCCGGCGATGACCGAGAGGGCGGCCGCCGCCTGGGCCTTCTGCGGATCGGAAATGCGACGGTGAAAGAAGCCGCGAATCCCCTGGGTGGGACGCTCTCTCCCTACGCCGTCTTGCCCGTTTTGGGGTGAGCCGTCTTGGGGCGTGCCCTCCTCGGAGACCGCCTCGTCGCGCACAGACGGGTCGCTAAAATACTCGTCGAGCTCCTCTTCTGAGTACGACCAGTCAGACATAGACCAACACGAGAATCAAGAGTCGTTCAATGGGGCGAGTCGGAGGCCTCGTCTCCAACATCACCGACGGGTACGGGCCGATCCTACACCTCTTCGGCTTCAATGTCGAGAGCACGCGTCCCGTTCCACCGCGAGAGGCGGATGCCGTCCGCATCTAAACGAGCAAAGGTGCGGTTTTCGTACCAGTTTCCGGTGTTCACGTAGATTCCTTCCGGCCACGCATGCAGCGCTGCCTCGTGGCTGTGCCCCATGATCATCACGTCGGCGTCCTCGCGACGGAGGGCCTCCCGGGCGTAGGTTCGAAGCGCGTCAACGACAGCCGGATCCGTGTCCTCCTCATGGACCCGTCGGCTCACCCACTGGGCCAGCCCAAGGCCAAAGTCGGCCGGGAGGAGCGAGCGGTAAAGCCGTACGGCGGTCGGATGGCGCAGCAGCGGGCGAAGCCAGGTGTAGAGGCCGTGTGTGGAGGCCCACTTGTCTCCGTGCGCAAGGTGCAGGCGCACGTCACCGTGCGTGACGGTGAGGCTCTCGGGGATGAGCTGTACGCCAAGCTCCCGCGCAAAGTAGTCGCGATGCCAGGGATCGTGGTTTCCCAACAGATAGGTGATGGGGATGCCCCGATCCGTCCACTGGGCAAGAAGGGCCTGAAACCGCACGAAGCCCTTGGGCACCAGATGCCGATACTCGATAAACCCGTCAAACACGTCGCCAACAAGGTACAGGTGCTCAACCCGATCGGCGTGTGCCTCCAGGCAATCGATGAGGGCCGCTTCCTTGGCGCGCTCAACCGCGGAGTTGCTCCGGCCAAAATGCATGTCAGAAACGAAGAGAACCACAGGCGCGGCCTGACGCGACGAAAATGAAGAAGAGCACACCGAGACTTCGCAGGACAGCGTGCCAGCCCCCTGAACGCATTCCCATTTCGGTGCGTAGGAGTCGATTGCTGTGCGCGACTTCCTCCCGCTCCCCTGCCCCGATCGGCTCCTTGATCCATGCCTCGACGCGACACCTCCTACCGGCCGCCGACGCAGTTTTCGGTCATGCCGCCGGTGATCAAGAACCTTCTATTTCTGAACGCGCTGTTTTTCCTCGCGCAGTTCGTGGCGGGCAACACGCTGGCGTCGTCCTCGACATTGGCGACTGTACTGAATCACCTTGCGCTGTACCCGCCGGGGGGACCGGAGCAGGGGGCGCTGCTGGTCTCCAGTCAAGTTGGGTCTTCGCCCGGCTTTTGGCCCTGGCAACTGATCAGCTACAGCTTCCTGCACGGGAGCATGGGCCATCTGTTCTTCAATATGTTCGCCCTTTGGATGTTTGGGGTGCAGATTGAAAACCGATGGGGGGCGCAACGATTTGGCGTGTTTTACTTCGTCTGCGTGCTGGGGGCCGCGCTCGCGCACCTTCTGTTTGTGCCCGACGCCCAGACGCTTCGCACGATGGGCGGGATGGCGCAGGTGGCGGTGCCCACGGTCGGGGCCTCCGGCGGGGTCTACGGCATCCTGCTGGCGTTTGGCATGATGTTTCCGAATCAGCCCATTTACCTCTGGTTTCTCTTTCCGATTCGGGCCAAGTGGCTCGTCCTCGGGTTCGGGGCGCTGGAGCTCTACTCGGCCGTCACCGGCACCGCCGCGGGCGTCGCCAACTTTGCCCACCTCGGCGGTATGGTGGTCGGCTTCCTGCTCATCCAGTACTGGCGGGGCAAGTTGCCGGTGACGCCCAGGCGAACGATGCAATGGTAGTACTTCATTCGACCGATCCCCGCACGTGCCCCCCCATTTTTCCGCAAAAGACGCAGGGCTGCACTTTCGGCGAGTACGAGTCGACGCCCCGGATTTTTCCACGGATCAGTAACGCCGACCCGGAAGATGCCATCCGGTAAACCTTGTATGGTTTGCGCGGTACAAGACGCGTACGTTCTTCATCCCCATCCTCCGACGATCTGAATCAGGGTGGTGGCCCCTCTCCCTTCCCGATCGGGGACTCAACAGCCAAACGACCGGCCGTGAATCAGTTCTCAACCTGGTACTACCGACAACCGGCGGCGCTTCGCACCATCATCACGATCAACGTGGTGGTGTACGTCGTGTCGCAGTTTATCAGCCCGCGCGCAGGGGGACTGTGGCCGGCTGCCTTTCAGTTTATCCAGGAGCACTTTGCCCTCCACCCGGTCTTTCCCGACATCCTGTTCGAGCCATGGCAGGTCGTGACCTACAGCTTCATGCACGCCGGCCTGCTGCACATTGGCATCAACATGCTGCTGCTCTTTTGGGTGGGACGCGAGTTCGAGCGCATGCATGGCAGACAGCAGTTCTGGACGGTGTACCTCATCACCGGAGTGGGGGGCGCCGTATTCTGCCTGCTTTTGAGTCCGTTGGTGCCAAGCATTGCCGGAGGGGTCGTGGGGGGGCGGAGCGTCCCCGTTGTCGGGGCATCAGCCGCAGTCATGGGCGTTCTCATGACCGTCGCCATCCTGTATCCCTACAAGAAGATCCGGCTGCTCTTTTTCGGAACCGTTCCCTTGCTGTGGGCGGTGGTCGGCTTCCTGGCCATCGACGCCCTGCAGGCCCTCTCCTCCAGCGGAACGGCCGTAGCCGCGCACTGGGGGGGTGCCCTCACCGGCTTCCTCTTCGCGAAGGTGCTGCGCGACGAGATTGGGGTGCCGTCCTGGATGGCGCCCCTGTTCGGGGGCAAGCGACGGCGGTCGCGCCGGTCGCCCTCCCGCGAGCCGACCCTGCTCGACCGCCTGAAGAACCTGCTCGGCGGCGGAGCGAGCGATGGTACGAAGGAAACGGGTCCCCGATCGCGGCCGACCTCTTCGGACGGCGCCCCGGCCGACCGCTCAAGCACCCGCTCGACGGAGGTGGACCGCATCCTCGACAAGATCAGCGAGCAGGGCTATGAGTCCCTGAGCGACGAGGAGAAGCAAACGCTTTACGACGCCAGCCAGTCGTGAGGAAGCCGCGTTGCGCACTCCAGCGGTACGTCCCAATTTTCAGGTGTAGCCCTCCTCCCCCTTTTCCCTCCTGTCCGTGAAGCGTGATGAGTGAAGCGTGACAAGACTGACTGCTCTCCAGTCCCGTCTTCACGTATCACGCTTCACGCATTCGAACGAGCGCTACTCGATAAATGCAGGCTCCTCGCTCCGAACGATGTCAATCCCCTTTGAAAACAGGCAATCGTGACCACGATGTTGCACGCCTGCCGGCTCGCCCGCCGGAGCCTTTGCCCAGTGCACTCGTAGGACCTTCAATCTTCTGTTCTCTCCAACAACGCCTTTCGCTCCATGGAACGCCCTCGCCGCGAGACGCGCCCCGTTCAGGTCGGTGACGTGCAGATCGGAGGCGACGCCCCGGTCTCCGTGCAGTCGATGACCACAACGAAGACGCACGAGGTCGATACGACGCTCGACGAAATCAACCGTCTCGCGGAGGCCGGCGCCGACATCGTGCGCGTGGCCGTGCCCCGTCCCGAGGACGCCGACGCCCTCGGCGACATCGTGCAGGGCGCTCCTGTCCCCATCGTGGCCGACATCCACTTCAACTACCAGTACGCGCTGAAGGCCATCG
>CAZTDC010000145.1:0-7733 GCA_964612165.1 uncultured Salinivenus sp. | reverse complement strand
GGTGACGGGTCGTTCGAGAGAGAGCAACGGCAAACATGACAACGCTGAGGGTTGGGTTGGGGGAGCGGTGTGAACAGGAGGGCTGCCATTGGACATTCAAAACATCGAGGTCGGGATTACTGGGACGCTCGGATGTGCAGCTCAAGGGCGACGCCGAGCAGGTTCTGCCCGGGGGTGACGTTTGCGTACCCGTGGAGACCGATCCCAAGGTTGGGAAGCGGGGTCAGGACGAGCTGCACGTCGACCGGCACGCCGAGAGTGGGCAGTTTGTCGTTCTGTGTGGTCGGGCGGTCTCCCCCAACCATGACGAGGCCGGTTCCCAGGGAGAAGTGTCCGTACCGGCCCTGCCCGGTGAGGCCAACGAGCGGACCGGCATCCCATACATTCTCCGACGAGAGAATCTTTGTCATTCGTACGTAGCGGCCCCCACCGAACGCGCGATCCCCAAGGGGAATGCCGCCGGCGACTCCGATCCCAATGCCCGTTCGGCCCGCCACCAGGCCCCCGTTCACCCACAGATATCGCTGCGTGTCCTGCGTCTCAAAGACGGGTTGCTGGGCGGAGGCCGAATGCACCCCCGCTCCGGCTGCCAGGAGACCCGTCAGCAGGAGCAAGCAGATGAGAAGTCGATGCCGCGTCGTTCGGGGGAGCGAGGGAGCAAACATGGCGATTATGAAATTTGTTGGTGAGCAGAGCGCGATTGACAAGTGCGGAGCAATCCCCGCTTTGAGGCATGATCGGTTCATGCTGCATCCTCATGAATACGCCGCGTCACCCCCGAGAAACCAGACACGCCTCCGGAGAAAGCGGTCATGGCCGGTCCTTCGGGGGGCTGTCTGAATTATCGTGGTTCGCCTGTCGGCAGGGCCCTGAACAAGGTCGCCTAAAATGAGACCTGAAGAGAGAGGCCCACCTGCTCGCCCTGCGGCCCCACAGTCGGCGCCACGCGGACGCTCGATGCGTGCCGCTCGTTGTACTTCCGGGCCGCGTTGTCGGCCGTCGCCATATCGTAGATGGCACTGACAGCGGCAATAGAGCCCCCGATAAGCGCTGCCATGATCGCGTCGTCGAGTTCCCCACCAGATCCAATTAAGCCCCCCATGAGCAGCGGGGCGCCGGTGCGAATGCCGATGCCCCAGAACGCCTGTGAGTAATTCTTCGCGTAGAAGTGTCCGGTGGCGGGTCCGAACACGAGGCCCAAACCGAGCAAATAAGGCGCCTTTGTTCCCGCTAGCACGGGGAGTAATGTGCCGAAAACGGAGTAGGTCTGGGCGCGACTCGGGGACTTTGGGTCGATGCTGCCGGTCATTGGGATCAGCGTCGTTCGAATGGTCGTGTCTGTCTTGGGGGGCGCTGGCTGTTGTGCGGAGGCGGAGAGGGCGCTTGCACCCAGCAGGCCCGCGAGAAGAAGGAGGCAGACAAGCAAGCGATGCTTTGTGGTTCGGTGGAACGGAAGAGCAATCATGGCGACTCGGCGATTGGTGAGCGGAGCGTACTCAGTTGAGGAGCCCGGCGGCCGGTTCGCGCCGGAGTCCCTCGTGATGGCGCGCACCCCATCACGCTGCGTGACCGTGTCATGCTGCGTGACCTTGTCACGCTTCATTCTCATAAATACCCCGTGTGCGCCCCCGCAAACCAGACATACGTCCGTAGAAATCGGTCATGTCCGCTCGTTCGGGACGATTGGCCGCTTCATCTGGACGACGCTGACTGGGCTATCGCCCGAACGGGTACGTTCTGCAACGGACAACGACCCCGACACTCTCTTTGGAAAAGACGCACGCTCGTCATTCCGCTGGAGTCGTTCTGGCGGCCGGTGAATCCCTTCAGGGTGAGCTCGAATGCGTCAAAATCGAATTGCAAGCCGTACGCCCGTGCCCCCAGATGGCCCGATCGCCGGGCTCACCGAGGCAATCTGCGTGCGCTCCGTTTCGTCGCACGCAAGGCGGGGCGTTTTCCCAATCGCCCACGCGACCGTCTTCAGAAGACCGGCCCCGGCAATCCCGATCGCAAATCCGACGGACAGCATGACAAATGGAAGTTCGAAGAGACCGGCGTTCTCCAACTGCCGCTCTCCCCATTCCGTTGTCAGAATGAGTCCGCCCATTCCGGCGACTCGAGCTCCCGTATGCACCACACTCTTCTGGAGGTGGGGACTGCCCAGGCACCACTGTCCCACAGAGGGCCCGACGAGAAGACCGGCGCCGCCCACCGCAAGCCCCAGTGCGTTCGAGGTTCGATTGTCGGGCCGAATGCGGAGGAGCGTGCCGCCCACCGCGAGGGGGATGACGGTGGACAGCACGGCGCGGCCCCGTGCATACGGCCACGAAACGTCCTTCCTCGACACGTTTATGCGCGGCGGCCAGAAGGGGAAGTCCACACGTGAGTGCGACGTGGAGTCATCTTCGGTTCCAACCAGGCCGGGTTCCGATCCTGTTTGCGGGGAGACCGCTGTGCGGCACTGTGCTTTTGTTGTGGTCGGGGCGGCTGCTGTCGCGAGGAACAGGACGCAGAGAACGAGACACGCCGTTCCCGGTCGGGTTTGGCGAGGAAGGCCTCTTTGAGGCGACAGACGCTGACGGAACTCGCGGCGATTCAAAGACAGCATGGGCGCGTGTGAACCTGTGGGCGTTCATCGATCGTGTGCCGGGAGAATACGCCGACAGCAGTCGATGAACCGGACGCGCGCCCATACAAACCGGACGTGTCCGCTCGTTCAAGCCGTACTGTCCGAATCGCCTGGGGACTCATGATCTTGCTCGGCGTACTCGGTGGGCGAGCAGCCGAACGTCTCGCGGAAGAGGCGCGAGAAGTAGCTGGGATCGCGGTAGCCCACGGCGGCGGCCACGTCAGAAATGGTGTCGGCGCCCTCCTCCAGCAGCGCGGCGGCGTGCTGCAGGCGCCGCGTGCGGATGAAGCCGGCGGGCGAAAGGCGTGTCACCTCCTTGAGGCGGCGCCGGAGGTGGCGGGTGCTCAGATCCATCTCGTCGGCCAGCCAGTCGACGCCGAAGTTGCTGTTGTCGATGTGCTCATCGACGGTTTCATTCAGCTTTTCGAGAAAGTCCGCCTCGTCCGATGAAATCGACGCCTCCTTCGGCTCCATCCAGTCGGGCACGCGCACCCGATCCTGCACGAGGCGACGGATCTCGATCAGGTTTTCGATGCGGGCTTCCAGTTCGGCGGGATCGAACGGCTTGGCGACGTACGCGTCGGCTCCGGCCTCGAGGCCCGACAGGCGAGTCTCGGCCTCCTGCCGCCCCGTGAGCAGAATGACGGGGAGCGGCCGGAGCTCGTCGTCGTCCCGAATATGCTGGCAGAGCGAAATGCCGTCTAGTTCCGGCATGGCCACGTCGCTGATGACCAGGTCGGGGGGCTGGTCGCGGAGCTGATCGAGGGCTTCTGCACCGTTGGAAACCGTGGTGACCTGATAGTTCGTGCCGAGCAGGTCCTGGAGATACCCGCGCATCTCCGTCTCGTCGTCCACCACAAGAATCCGGGGCGCGTCGGCCGGGGTGTCCCCATCGGCGTCCGCTGCATCGGGGGACGGCGCGCCGGGATCGCGCCACAGGTCCACGTCCACCGCCCGGTCTTCCACGGCCCGGTCCGCGTCCTCCGACATGTCCGCGTCGGCCACGTGCTCGCGGCCCAGCGGCAGGCAAACCGTGATCTCCGTCCCAAATCCGGGCTCGCTCTCCACGAGCAAGTGCCCCTGGTGGCGGCGCACAAGCGCACGAGCATGGGCCAGGCCAATGCCCATCCCGATCCATTGATCGGTCGATCGGGGCTCGGACGAATCGGTCGACGAGTCAGCACGAACGGGGATGTTGCTCTCGTTTTTCTCAAAGATGCGCTCCCGAATCTCCTCGGGCAGGCCCGGACCTGTATCGCGCACAGCCACCTCGGCGTAGTCGTCCGTTTTCTCTACACGCACCCGCACCGTTCCGCCCTCCGGGGTGTACTTGATGGCATTTGAGAGCAGGTTGGCCAGGATGTGCTCGTACCGGTCCGGGTCGATCCACGCCTCGAAGGAGTCGCTCTGCGTCTCAACGTGGAACGACAAGCTTTCCTCCTCGGCCCACGACCGAAACGGGGTTGCGATTCGACGGGTGAGCGTGGGCAGGTCGTGTGCTTGCATCGAGAGCGGCATCCGGCCCTCGTCGAGCGTCGAGAGCTCCAGGAGCTGGTTCACCAGTCGCTTCATGCGGCGAGCCTGGCTTTCCATGACCTCAAGCCGATTTCGGAGGGCGTCCGTTAGGTCGCCGAGGCGCTCGTCGAGGGCCTCCCGCACGGAGCCGAGAAGCAGCGTGAGGGGTGTGCGAAATTCGTGGGACACGTCGGCAAAAAAGCGGCTCTTGGCCCGCTCGAGTTCGGCGACTTGGTCGTGGAGCTCTTCGGCTTCCTGCCGGGCGCGATGCTGCTGGTAGCGGGTGGAGAGAAGCAGCCCCGACACGACCGCGAGCGCAACAGAGGCGAAGCTCATGCGCATCAGGTGGCCCGGTCGGACCAGGTCCGGATTGGCGGCGGCGGTGCCCGGGAGGCCGTGGTGCCCGATCCCGTAGAACACTGTTATGAGCGTGGCGCCGAGGAGGAGGGCCTGCCAGGGCCGGTACGGGATGACGGCCACAGCCAGCAGGTTCACGAGCACCAGGTACTCGGGGCTCAGGATGCCCCGATAGGCATCGTGGACCAGCGACACGGTCGCGATGAGCACGGCAATCAGTCCCCCCACGATGCGTCCAATCGTCAATTGGGATTGAGCGCGTCCCAGCGCGATCGCTCCGCCGCATGCAAGCACGACCACGGCCTTGTCCCAGAGCACGTAGGCCTCCGCCGTGATGGGCGTCGGGTACCACCACGTGATCGGGCGCCCGAGCACGCCCCAATTGATGAGGGAAACGAAAAGCACCCCGAGGATGCCGACCAGCCCGCCCCAGGTGAGACCAGTGCCCAGCAATTGAACGAGAGTGGCTCGAAACGCCCGATCCTCCTCGAGCTCGCCGGGCGCAAAGAAGACACGACGGGTCCATCGTTTCTCCTCCCGACTGTTCATGACGCTAGGGCTGATCTTTGTACTGGAACGTAACAGTGAGGGGCCGCAATCGTCTCTACTCGCAACAGATTTTCATTCCTCCAACGGGTCTTGGGCTTCTTGCACTTGAGAAACGGGAACGAGGCCCCGAATACTCTCCCCGACATCGCTCCGAATCCATCGGAGCAGGAAAAGGGGTTCTGCTCCGTCGAATGAGCCAATCGTTTCCGTATCTCATCGCCTGGTTGAACGCGCCCTGTACAGAGTCCAGAGAGACTTGGTGCACCGGGGGACGAGCCAGAATTCACCCCAACACGAAGCAAATACAGGTGGCCGGAAGCAACTGAAAACTCACGTAGACTGGACCCCTCAAAGCTATTCTACATGCGCATTCAAACGCAAGTCGCGCCCGGCCTCTGCGTCTCCTTCTCTTTCGCGTGTGACTTTCTTCCCATGACATTCCGCTTTCTTTCCCTGCTCACAGGAGCCCTGCTGCTTCTGCTTCCCCTTCCCATCGATACCGTTCAAGCCCAGGACTGGCGACAAGAGGTACAACTGGCTACGCCCGTTGAGTACGATGAACCCCTTCAAGCCCTTACGGACTCGCTTAGCGCGCTCTTCTCTCGGCACCCAGAGGTTCTGGTTCGCCGCGAAGCCCAGGACTCGACCCTGATTCCCGCCAGTCAGCTTCGCGAGCAATTGTACGAGGACGGGGTTGGCATCAGCAGTGCAACGCACGCGTTCATTCGCTACAGGTTTGAGCTCGGTCGATCGTCCGAAGTTGTCGAAACGATCACGGACATCTACTTCATTTATCGGGGAAGCGATTCTCAGATGGACATTCCGGTTCTCTACGTGGACACCAGGGAGTCGGCTATGAACGCTCTCCTTCGGGCTCGGGGCATTCCGAGTCTCATGAATATGGAGGCTGTGACGACCTTCCGAGACCTGCTTTCATTTCCGAATCTGAAGAACCATCAGGAGACGGCCGTCGTGGAGTTTGCCGGTCGATCGCTGCGGGGGTATACCACGACGCCAGAGCATCTTGTTTTCGAGGAGTTCCTACGCGAGCGCATCGGCCGGGGGGGCGGATCGTATGTGCTGGCCCTTCCGGAACCGGTCGCTACGAATATTCCCGCAGTGGACACTCCGGTATGTGACGGCTCGTTTGGAGGAATAGAAGACCCGCGCGGTGTTTGATCCAAGCACGTCTTTCGGGTCCTCTTGATAGTGCAATCTGTTCCCGTCCGACTCCAAATACCCGTTCCCGAACAGGGAGGCTTCTCTAGCAAGAGGTCTCCCTTTTTTGGTATGGAGGGCGGATTGGGACACGGGGCTGAGCGTCGACCATTGCTTCCAGCCGACAGATGAGTCCTCTGATTCAGAATTGTGGACATAAAACTACTCTTTGTAAACAATCCGCGAAGGAGGCGTCAAGCCCCAATCAAGCTTGCAGGGACTTGATCTAGGTCAAAGACAGTGAGGGAGTCGAGGCATAGGTTGGCGAGTGCGTTAGACTGCCAACCCATTCCTCAACCGACATGCGTATTCGAATCGCTGCTCTTCCCCTTATTCTTTTGCTTTCTGTGGGGCTTATCGGCTGCGGAGGGTCCGACTCCGACTCGTCGGCCACGTCAGAGAGCTCGGCGAGCACCGAACAGGCGTCGTCCTCCGGCGACGTGGACCGGACGGTGACCATACAGCCGAAGGGCAATCAGATGAAGTACAAGCAGACGGAGTTTACCGTGGCTCCGGGTGAGACGGTGAAGCTCGTTTTCGAAAACACCGCTTCGAGCCCGTCGATGCAGCACAACGTCGTCATCGCGGAATCGAACTCCGGTGACCTCCTTAGCAAAATCGGTCAGAAGGGAACGCAGGCCGGATCGACGAACGATTACATTCCTCAGGGCGAGAGTCTCCAGGAGAAGATCATTGCGAACACGCCGATGTCTAAGCCGGGCGAAACCGTCGAGGTGACTTTCACGGTGCCGGAAGAACCGGGAGAGTACGGATACGTCTGCACGTACCCCGGCCACTACGCCACCATGCAGGGCACCATGTACGTGAAGAAAGACGGAGCGGCGTAGCCTTATTGGGGACTTTGTGGGGGAGGCCCCTACGGCCTCCCCTGCGTGACCCCACAGCATGAGTCTCTTTTCACCGGGGCGGACGTGGAGACCCCACGGATGGATGAGGTAGGTGCCACTGCCCTTTTTGGAGTAAAAGATCCGAAAAGGTTGTTTGGGGGATCGCGTCGCGACGTACAGTTCTTTTCTGGATTAAGAAGCCTCGTACCGAGCGACGCAGATCCTTGCTTCTAAACCAACCGGTTCCTTTCAGAATCAATCTCAACTTGCCATGCAATACTTGAAATATCTTGTCATCCTCGTCATGGCGCTAGGCCTCATGGGGTGCGGCGGCGGGTCGTCCAACACGGACGGCGGTGCCCCGGCCTCCTACGTGCCTCCCGGCGAGGACGATGACTATTACCTGTTTTATTCTGGCGGCCACTCCGGTCAGGTCTTCGTGGCCGGTCTGCCGTCGCTCCGCGAAATTCAAGAGATTCCAGTCTACACCCCGTCTCCTGGACACGGTTACGGTTTCGATGAGGAGTCGAAGGAGATGATGGGCGAGTACCGGTGGGGCGACGTCCACCACCCCGGCCTCTCGAAGACCGACGGCGTCTACGACGGCCGCTGGCTCT
>CAZTDC010000144.1:0-7739 GCA_964612165.1 uncultured Salinivenus sp. | reverse complement strand
CCCTTTTCGTCCATTTTGGGGCTGCCAAAATGGACACCCAGTAGCGCAAAAAAGCTCCCGATCCACGATATCCGTCTCATCGGTACGGCAAAATGGAGGGTACCACCGGCGTCAGGGTTGGTTGGAAACCTCCACGAAAAAACTTCACGCCATTTCGAATCGGTCATTGGAAGAGCGAGGGGACCCGGACTCATCTCGTATATGAACGACGAACGCCCCTTCATCGGTTCGCGGCAAGCCGGACGCCGCAGCAATTGTCCCCTGGCCCCAGAGGGCATGGTCCTCAATCGGGGACAGACGGACCGACGCACCCATACGCCAAACGCACATACAGCCCGGCCAAACCGGAAGGATTTCGATACGTGCGCCTCCACCGTCCGATCTGAACTCGAACCTGCAATCGCCACGGGCAGGGCGATTGGATCCTGAGTTTGACTGCCTACAAGCACTCATTGCAGACGAAAAACGCCTCCTTTCCCCTCTCCCATTCTCCCACTCGTGTCCGGCGAATCGAATCATCGGAGGCAAATGAGCTTCTGCCCTCCAATCAACGCTCCAACATGCGATTGTCCGGCCGCGAATGAGTGCATTTGACATGGAGCCCCCTCCTGTAAATTTCACATGTACATTCGTTTGATGCGTGCATCTCGCCCTGCTGATCGGCTCCTACGACTTTCGCCTACAGCAGGTGGACCTCGACGGGTCGTCTTCCTTGACGGATCCGGTGAGCGTCACGGTCGAGATGCAAGAGGCACTTCAGCTTGCGGCGCCCGCCCCGAACCCGGTGTCCCAGAGCGCATCCCTCTCCTTTGCGGTCAAAGACGAGGCCGAGACACGAGTTACGCTTTACAACACGCTCGGGCAACGAGTCCGCACGCTGTACGAGGGCACCCCGCCGGCCGGGGAGCACCAAACCACCCGGCTTGACGCCTCCGATCTGCCGAGCGGCACCTACTTCCTTCGCCTTCGGGCCGACGGCCAGACCGAAACCCAGCGGCTTACCGTCGTGCGGTAGCGCGCAGGCCGCGCACACAGCAGAAGCGGGAGTCCCAATTGTACGGAGGATCCAACACCAACAGTGTGAAGTTGCTGGCTACCGGACCGTTTTGGTTTGAGCGTTGGGACCCGAATCGAGCAAAAGGACGCCTTGACGTAGTTTTGGGCCTCCAGAAGATCCCGAATCCCAACCGCCCTTGCTCCGTTCGGGTCGTCCTCCCGCACTGCTCTCTCGTAGCCTCGTTCTTCCATGCCCGACCCCGAGTCCCCCGAATCTCCCGCCCCCGACGCTGCCCCGACAGACGGCACAACGCCCCCGGATCATACTGAAACGGACGTCCCCACGCCCCCGTCGCTGGAGCCCTACACGGCCCACTACCCGCCGTGGGCGCAAGAGCTGGCGCGCAAGTACTTCACGAAGACGATCGCCGCCTTCATCGTCCACGGCGACATCCGCGACGTGGTGCCCACCGAAGACCCTGAGGGCACACGCATCTACCCCCCGCTCCGCGACTTTCTGACCGACGACCTCTTCGCCGCGCGGGACGTCATCGTCTTCTACGACCGCAGCGCCGGGATCCACTTCGCCGACGAGGCGTCGAAAACGGACTTCAACCGGGCGCTCTCTGGCCACGACGCGGTGTTCGGCACCGAGTATCAAAAGAACCTGCCCAAAGACCCACCGCGCGTCTTTTCGCTGCTGGAAAACTACTTTCGCCTCCGGCTCTCGGACGGGGTGCGGGTGGCCTGCATTATCGACTACGCCGAGACGGTGGTGCCGATGGCGGAGGCCTCAATGTATTCGGCGGAGGACCGACAGGCGCTCGTCTACCTTCAGAAGTGGACGCGCGACTCGCTCTTTCTGGAGAGTGACTTCACGCTCACCCTCCTTACCGAAAATCTCACCGACCTGAACCAACAGCTTGTCCAGAGCCCCAACACGGCGGAGGTCTACGTCCCGATCCCTGAAGAAGAGGACCGCCAGGAGTACGTAGACTGGGCACTGGAGGACCGCGAGGACACCTTCACCACCCATTCCGACGTGACGCCGGAGGCGCTTGCTGCCAACAGCGCCGGCCTCAACTTTACCCAGCTCCGCACCATCCTCGCGGACGTGCTGGAAAACAAGAATCGCCTCACGTCCGACACGCTCTCCGACCTCAAGAAGGAATTTATCGAGGCGGAGGCCTACGGGATGCTCGAGTTCATCGAGACGGACAACACGCTCGACCTGGTCGCCGGGCACACCGAGGCCAAGCGGCACCTGCGTCAGGCGGCCCGCGCCGTACAGACCGGTCGGCACGACGTGATGCCGATGGGCTACCTCGTGAGCGGCCCCGTCGGCTGCGGCAAAACCTTTCTCATCAACTGCTTCGCCGGGGAGATCGGCATTCCGATGGTGAAGCTCAAAAACTTCCGCTCGCAGTGGCAGGGGGTGACGGAGGGCAACCTGGAGAAAATCCTGAATCTGCTGGAGGCGATGACACCGGTAGCCGTCATGATCGACGAGGCCGACGCCGCGCTTGGTGACCGGAATATGCAGGGGGACTCGGGCGTCAATCAGCGGGTCTTCTCGCAGATCGTCTCGTTCATGAGCGACCCGAAGCATCGGGGGCGCGTCATCTGGTTCCTCGTCACGGCCCGCCCGGACCTGATGCCCGTGGACCTCAAGCGGCAGGGCCGGGCCGAGGAGCACCTGTCGCTCTTCTACCCGCACACCCGAGAGGACCGCGAAGAGCTCCTACAAGTCATGATGGACCGCACGGGCGTAAGCCTGCCGATGGGCGAGGTGCCCCTCGAACTGGTCGAGGGCGAGCGCACCTACAGCGGGGCCGATATGGAGGCCATTCTCACGCGGGCGTCCTTCCGCGCCGCCGGCTCGAACGACGGCTCCGTGACGCCCGACCTCCTCCAGGAAACGGTCAACGATTTCATCCCCCCCACCTACCCCACGGAGGTCGAGCTTCAGCAAATGGCCGCCGTGCTGGAATGTACGAGCCGCGATCTGCTGCCGGAGCAATTCCGGTCGATGAAGCGGGCGGAGGTCGTCGAACGGTTGGAGGAACTGAAGCGCATGGTGGAATCGCCGTTCTAATTCTTACAGATCCTGCTCTGGTCAAACGGTCAAAGGCATCACTGGCGGACGTCGATGCGAGAAGGCACGATGGACTACGGAAGCCTATGCGAAAACAGCTGCGCCCAGGCGAGACGTTGCCAGCACAGCCCTGAGTACTTACCCTCCCCTCAAAACGCCCATACACCTATCTTCCTTCATAAGGGCATAAGAGAAGAAACGCTATCAGATGTCTTTCTGAGATGGACTTTCGGCGTTGAGCACTGTAAATTGCGTGTAATTACGTACGTCCTCACAGATTCACCGGCCCCACTTGATTCATCAAGGCGACCTGAGACCGAGTGAAACGAGCCCCACGGTCTCACTGCGGGTCGCCTCTACGTCGACGCGTTGCGCTCAACGTCGGGCTGAGACGTGTCAATTCAGATGGGAAACGCTGTACAGTGAGCACCCGAACGTGGCATCGGGGTGAACAGAGGCCTTTCCCATCGTCGGGCTGGCTCACAGAGTAAAAGAAGCCCTCTCTTTCTGGCGGCTTCACCCTCCGTACCATGGTCCGAATGGGATTTCTCCCAATTCTCGGATTCGCGTCCCTTGTGGCCTTCTGGATCGCATACCTGGCCTGGTCGAACCGCGACACGACCGGGGCAGTTGCTCTCGGAGCGATGGCCGCGGCGACGGGCGTCTGGGCTGGAGGAAGCCTGGGAATTACCCTATCCCCCCCGGCCTGGCGGCTTCAGTGGCTGCAGACATCGTATTTCGGGATGGTCGCAGCCCCCATCTCATTCTTTTCTCTGTCCCTCGAGTACACGGGGCACAAACGATACCTGACGTCCTCAACACTCGGAAGCCTGCTTGGACTGGGAGGACTCTTTTTGGGTCTCGTATGGACAAACCCCCTACACCAACTGTACTGGACGGACGTGCAGTCCTCAGCTGGGGTGTGGGAAGGCATCGTGACGACACCAGCCCCCTGCTTTTGGGGATTTGTGGGATTTACATACCTACTGCTGGCCGCCGGCTCATTTCTTCTGGTCCGATACGCCGTAACCGCCCCGCACCTCTACCGCGGTCAGGTTATTGCGATTCTGTTTGCCGTCGCCGTGCCCTGGGCGGCCAATGTGCCCCACGCCCTCCAGCTGACGGATGCCGACTTTACCCCGGTCGCCTTGCTCTTCACGGCTGGGGCCCTCTGGGGGGCCATGTCCCAATATCAGCTGACCGATCTCGGTCCCATTGCGCTCCGAAGGGTCTTTGAAAGCATTTCGACGGGCGTCATCGTCCTGGACATGCAGGATCGGGTCGTGGACTTGAACACGACCAGCAAGGACATGCTCAACCTGACCGACGAAGCCATCGGAACGCCGATCCGCGACCTCCTGCCGGGCGACCTTTTCCACGAGCACATCCAAACCGTCAAAGACAATCAGGAGATCGTCGAAGTGGCGGACGAGGACTCCGCCGAGAACAGCTATTACGAAATTCGGGTTACCCAGATCGAACCGTCTCAGGGCGAGAAGGGAGGACGTGTTCTCGTCCTCGAAGACGTCACCAAAGAAGAGCGTCGGCGCCAACAGCTCGAACGCCAGAACGAGAAGCTTAAGGAATTTACGTCGGTGGTCTCGCACGACCTTCGGAATCCGCTAAATGTCGCGCTCGGAAACCTTACCTTGGCGCAAGAAAACCGCGACAGCGAGTTCTTGGGGCGCTCTGAAAAGGCGCTCCACCGGATGGAAAAGTTGATTGACGGCCTTCTCACGCTGGCGCAGGCCGGATTGGAAATCAAAGATACCGAATCCGTCAACCTCCAAACGGTCGTGTCGAAGGCCTGGAAGACGGTCGACACCGACCAATCGACCCTTCAGAACGAGGTCTCCGCAACCATCATGGCCGATCAATTCCGGCTGCAACAACTGCTAGAAAATTTGATTCGCAACGCCATCGATCACGGAGAAGGGGGTGTGACCATTACGGTTGACGACCACGCGGAGGGATTTTATGTGGCGGATAATGGCCCCGGCATCGCGAAAGGGCAGCGGGCAGACGTTTTTGAGCCCGGGTACTCCACCCAGGAGGAGGGAACCGGGTTCGGATTGGTCATTGTGAAAGAGATCGCCGAAGCCCACGGCTGGGAGCTGGACCTCAGTGAGAGCGACGAGGGAGGCGCTCGCTTTGACATTACCGGTATAGAGTTCTGTGATTAAGGCACCCGACTCTCCTACTCGTCGCGCCCCTCGGCCGTATCCGAGCCGACACGAACCGAACGGAGGTGCGACGAATCCATGACTGGATGCGATGAAGGGGCTGAAATCCTCGATCCGGCGGCTTATGTTGGAATTGGTTCTCGTGCTCCTTCAGGACTCTGCCCCTTCGCATGTTTCGTCTTCTCCGTCGCGGACTTTGCTCCGCTCTGCTCACGTCAGCGCTCCTCATGCTGCTGGGTCCTCTCGCTCAGGCCCAAGACATTGACATTGACGACCTGCCAAGCGTCACCGACACCTACGCGCTGGAGAATGCCCGCGTGGTGCAGGCGCCGGGTAAGGTGCTTGAATCCGCCACCGTCGTCGTCGAGGACGGGCTTATCGCAGCGGTCGGCGACGATGTGGACGTGCCCTACGACGCCCGTCGCATCGAGGCCGATTCGCTCGTAGTCTACGCCGGTTTCGTCGACGGCTTCTCCCACGCCGGGGTCGAGATGCCAGACCCAAACGAGGGAAACGGAAACGGGGGAAACGATGTCGACCCGGGCGACCCGCCCCCTGATGCGGCCGGGATTCAACCCGACCGGTCGGTGCAACCCTTCCTCACGCCGGACGAATCGGACCTCAAGAGCCTCCGCGAAGCGGGCTTCACTGCCGGCCACGTGGCGCCGGAAGGAGACATGCTGCCCGGATCAAGTGCGTATGTGTTCTACGGCGGAGACTCGGGCAACGATATGATTCTTGAAGATGGGCCTGCTCTTTTCGCCCAAATCACGTCCGCGTCGGGCTACGTGTATCCGGCCACCGACATGGCCGTGATTGCCAAACTACGACAGCTCTACCGAGAGGCCGAACGTCGGCAGGAGCTGGAATCGCAGTATCAGAAAAACCCGAGGGGCATGCGGCAGCCGCCCCAGGATCCCGTCCACAGCGCCCTCTTTCCGGTTATCGGTGGGGAAACGCCCCTCGTCTTTTACGCCGATGAGGCCCTCTCCCTCCACCGCATCCTCGACCTCCAACAGGAGCTCGGCTTCCCACTCATGCTCGCCGGTCTCCAGGAGAGCCACGAGATGGTCGATGTCATCGACGGCCTGGATGCGCCGCTCTTCCTGACGCTAGATTTGCCCGAGGAGCCAAAACGCTCGGCCGAGTCGGACACCACGGTCGCCGACACCACCGATCAACCCGAGAAATACTACAATCCAGATCTCCGAACGCCCTCTCAGGATGCAATGGACGAGGAGGAGCAAAACCTGGAGCTCCGCCACGCGATGGAGCGAAAGACGTACCTCGAAACGGCCGCTACGCTCCATGAGGCCGGGATCCCGTTTGGGTTCACGACCCGCGAGGCCAAGCCGGACGACGTGCGCGAAAACCTTCGCACGATGATCGAAAACGGCCTCCCCGAAGAAACCGCGCTGGCCGCCCTCACCACGCGTCCCGCCGCCTCTCTGGGCCTTGAGAATCGGCTCGGCACCGTCGAGGAAGGCAAGATTGCCAATCTCGTCGTCACGGACGATGACTACTTCGCCGAAGACACAGAGGTGCAACACGTGTTCGTAAACGGGCAATTGTACGACTACACATCCGAGGAAGAGGAGGGCGAAATCACCGGGGACGTCTCCGCCGTCGTCGGCACGTGGTCGTACACGATTGAAACGCCTCGGGGCGATCGCTCCGGAACCCTCACGATCGAGGGCGACAAATCGGGGTTGGAGGGCACCCTCGTGAACTCTCAGGGCGACGAACAGGAGCTCGAGTCCATCTCCTTTGACGGAACGACGCTTTCCTTCACGATCCCCACCTCTCAAGGTCCTACGCTCTCCGTGACCGTGGAGGTGGAGGACGACACGTTTGAAGGAACCGTCTCCACCCCCGGCCCCTCCCTCACGATCACGGGTGAGCGCACCAGCACACCCGAGCGGTAGCGCCCTCAGGAGCCCCCCTCCTCTGCATCGACCTTCTTTTATGCTTGACGGCTCAACGATGACTGCTTTCTCCGTTCTCCGCCCGCGCCTTGCAGCGGCTCTCCTTCTCGCGTCGGTTCTGCTGACCATCGACGGTTTTGCGCAGGATCGGCTGCGATCAAATGCACCGAATGACTGGCTCATCCAAAACGCCACGGTCCTCACCGTCACCAACGGCACCATCGAGAACGGCGACATCCTGGTGCGGGACGGCGACATTGCCCAAGTGGGTCAGGACCTCTCTGCCCCGAACGGCGTCGAGACGTACGACGCCAGCGGGGAGTACGTGATGCCCGGCATTATTGACGCGCACCAGCACTTTGCCCTCAGCAACGTCAATGAGGCCACCAATCAGGTAACCGCCGAGGTGGGCGTGGGCGACGTCCTCGATCCCTACGACATCGGTCTCTACCGTGGACTGGCCGGCGGGGTGACCGCGGCCCACGTGATGCACGGGTCGGCCAATCCCATCGGCGGCCGCAACGAGACGATCAAGCTCCG
>CAZTDC010000143.1:0-7742 GCA_964612165.1 uncultured Salinivenus sp. | reverse complement strand
GAGCCGGTGTTTGCCGTCGTGTCCGAGCGGCCCGGGCCCCCGCCGTCCACGTAGACACCGTACGCGTAGGTCTTGCCCGGCACGGCCGTCGGGTCGGTGTACTCGGCCAGCAGGGCCGGAAGCTGGGCCACGAGGGCCCCCGGCGCCGTCACGAGATCCCCGCTCCCAATCTCCGCCCGTGAGGTGGAGGGCCCTGCCCATTCCACACTGAGCGTCTGGCCCCCCGTGTCGTCGACGTACTCAACCGTCAGGGCGTGGGGGCCCTGCCCGAGCGTCACCTGCCCGCTCCCTTCTCCGCCGCTCGCATTGTCGGCGACCGTCTCCCCGTTCACCCGGAGCCGACTCTCCTCGTCGCTGGTGAGGTAGAACGTATATTCCCCCGCCGCGGGCACGTCCAGCGCGGCGCGGTACCGGAACGCAAATTGATTGCCTTGCTCGGCGGGATCGAGCGCAAAGGTCGCCAGCGACCCGGTCTTGTCCGGGTCCAGATTGTCGAAGCTCGGCAGTCCCTGAAAGGAGCCCTCCACGTACTCGTAGCTGATGCCGTGGGGGGCGGGCTCGCCCACGGCTCGCCGGTGCACGTAGACGTTCTCGGCCACGTTCGAGTTGTTGGACCACGTCAGCCGCACCACGTCCTCCTCGGTGCCGTCGCTCGCCGCAAGTTCCGACGGCGCCTTCAGGTGGCGGCTTCCGTAGTCGCACGTCTGGTCGGACACGACGCCCCCATCGGTCACCGCCTCCACGCAGTATCGATGCCGGGTGTCGGCCACCGGCTCCGAATCGGAATACGACTGTTGTGGATCCGAGACGGTTTTGATGCGCTCCCCGTCGCGATAGACGCGGTAAATGGAGGCCCGGGTCGCCTTGCTCTCCCACTCGATCTGGACCCGCTCCTCGTACGTGCTGTCGGTGGCGGACACCGTTTCGGGCGCGATGACCTTGGCCCGTCGGCCCACCGTGGCCGCGGCCATCGCCCGCCCCCCGTCGGTGGCCGTGCCCACGACGTGATACACGTACCGCGGTCCCGGGTCGACGGCCTCATCGGTCAGCTCGGTGCGGTTGGCGGGCAGCTGGGCAATCCGCTCGCCGAGGTCCGGCGCGATGGCGTCTCCCTCCAGGGGCGTCTGGTCGAAGGACGGCCCGCTCCAGGACGCCGACAGCGTGGGCGTGCCGTCCGTATGGAAATATGTGACCGTAAGGGCGTGCGTCCCGGCGTCGAGCTGTACATCGCCGGATGCCGTCTGCTCGTCGTGCACCCCACCGTTGTCGACGACCGTCTCCCCATCAATCAGCAACCGACTGCCGTCGTCGCTTCGGGTGTAGAAGGTGTACGTGCCGCTCTCCGGGACCTGGAGGGCCGCCCGGTAGCGGAGCGCAACGTTGGCGTCGCGCTGGGCCGGCCCGGTGCCAATCGTTTCGGCGACGCCCGCACTGTCGGGGGCCTGCTCATCGAAGGCCGGCAGCTGATCGAAGGTCCCCTCCAGATATTCGAAGCTGGCCCCGGGCGTGGTGTCGGCCAGCTGAAACGATTCACTCGCCTGATCCTGGGGGCGGCGATAGACGTTGTACCCATCCTCCGCCGAGGAGGGATCGGCCCAGGTCAGCTCGATGCGATCGTCGTGCACCCCGGTCGTCGCTTGAAAGAACCCGGGCGTCGGAAGCCGGGCCCGAATGCCCCGGTCACAGTTCGGCCGCGACACGAGCCCGTTCGGCGTCTGGGTGTGCACGCAGTAGCGGTAGGCGGTTCCTACGTCGGCCTCCTCGTCCGCAAAGGTCACCGCATCGGCCACCGTCGTGCCCACGAGGACCGAGTCCGGCTCACCGATTTCCCGGCGGTAGACGCGGAAGCCGGCGTCCTCGACGTTGTCGACCCAGGACAGAAAGATCCTGTCGTCGTACTGCCCGTCGGAGGCCTGCACGTCGTTGGGCGGCTGCGCCACGCCCCCGGCGCCGGTTGCACAGCGGCGCCCGGAGGTGAAGCCCTCCGGATCGACGGTCGTGAGGCAGTAGCGGTGCTCGACTCTGTTGAGCGACAACGCCGTAAACGGAATCTCCGTGCGATCGACCGGCCCCTCCCACTCGACCGTGAGATTCTCGTCGCCCGTCCCGCGGGCGTAGTCGACGACGAGTGAATGCGTCCCCGCCTCGAGTCCAATCGTCCCGCGTCCCTCCCCAGTGTGCTCCGACACCACGGTCTGCCCGTTAACCTGGAGCCGGCTGGCCCCGTCGCTGGTGGTGTAGAACGTGTAGGTCGTGTCGGAGGAGACCTGCAGGGTCGCGCGGTACCGGAGCGCGTAGTCGGCCTCCCGGCCCGCCGGCCCCGTCGACAGCCGACCGTTGGCCCCTGTCTCGACCGGATCGAGCGAATCAAAGTTCGGCAGTGCCCCCCCGAAGTCCCCTTCGTAGTAGCTGTAATAGGCCGCCTTCGCCCCGGGCAGCTCATCGGTCGGCACCGATAGACGCTCCCGAGACAAGGGCCGTGCGTCGAACGACGGTCCCGCCCACGTCAAGTCGAGACGCGGCTCTCCGTCGCCCTGAAGATACTCGACGACCACCATGCGGGCCCCCGACTCCAGTTCAATCGTGCCGCTGGTCTCTTGCGTCCCGACGACAACCTCTCCGTCCACCCGCAGACGCGAGCGCTGCCCCCCAGTCAGTTCAAAGTCGTACACGCCTCGCTCAGGCACCTGAACCTGCGATCGGAGCCGCAGCGCAAAGTTGGTGGATCGGGGCGTGGCCACGAGGCCCATGCGATCCGTGACCCCCGAGAGGGTCGCGGTCTCAAAGCTGGGAATCGCGCTGGTGTCTGCTTCCAAGTAGTCCACGGCCACGTGCCCGGCGGTCTGCACCGTGTCGACGAATTTCTGGGCGCTCGGCTCGGTGCGGAGAAGGGTGTGCCCGTCCCGCTCCACGCGATAGCCGTCGTCCACCGTGGAACGGTCGGCCCAGTCGACCTGGATGCGTCCCGTCTCGGTCCGGTCGCTGGCGCGCACGTTGACTGGTTCATTCAACTCCCGAAAGCCCTCGTCGCAGTAGGGCCCGTCCTCGGTGCTCCCGTCGTCCGCGATGACGCAATATTCGTAGGCGACACCGGGATCGCCGCCCGTGTCCGTGAAAACCGAGTCCTCGCTGGAGGCGATGCCGATGCGCGCATCCGAGTCGCCGTCCACGCTCCCGTTCGTCGTGGTGTCTCGGTAGATCTGCACCTCGTACGCAGCGGAGTCGGTTCCCAGGGCGGGCCAGGAGATCTGAACCTTGTCCTCGAAGGCCCCGTCTGTGGCGTTCACGTCGTCGGTCTCGAGCCGCTTGAAGGTCACGTCCTGCGCGGTTCCCGGCGCGGCGGCAAGCCCCCAGACAATCAATAGCGAAACGAGAAAGCGGAAAGAGAGGCGGCGCGTCTCCATCGGTGGGAGAAGAATACTACAGCAGAAAATGCGGGCACTCAACTCCGTAGCGAGTTGACGAACGGAGCAGTCCCCCAGGCGGCACTACTGGCCGCTCTAGTGATGGGAAAAGATGCGATTGCTATGATATGAACCAACCTTCCCGGGCCGGTATTACACATCTTTCGTTCTCTTGCACACATCTATCATTTCGGGTGGGAGAGACCATCCAGGCCGAGATTTTTGCCCGGAAACGTCCGGATTACCCCCCATCCGTCTGTTGGTCCTCTCGGTATGCGGACGGGGTCTGTCCCACGTACTCTCGGAAGCAGCGGCTAAAGTAGCTCGCGCTCCCAAAGCCGACCGCCGACGCCACCCGTCGGATGCTCTCGGCCCCCTGCCGTAGGAGAGCAGCGGCGCGATCAAGACGAACGGCCCGGATGAACTGGCTGGGCGTCTGGCCGAGCTCGTCTCGGAGCCGGCGATAACACTGGACGTAGCTGAGAGCCACGGCGTCGGCCAGATCCTGGGGCCCGAAGTCATCGTCCGAGAGGTGCTGCTCGATCACCTGGCGGGCCCGCGTCACGAAGGCGAGGTCCGTCTCCTGCTTCGAGTCCTGTACCTCCTGCTCAATCCGCTGTCGGAACCGGCGGCGCTGGGTACACAGGGCATCGACCTGGGCCTCGAGAATTCCGGGGTCCAGGGGTTGGGCCAGCACGGCGTCGGCCCCCGCCTGCAGGGCCGCGGCCCGAGCCGTCGGACAGCCGTCGTCGACGAGCAGGAGCACAGCGGTTCCCTGCAGTCCCCGCTGGTCCGGGAGGGCCTCGCAGACCTCAATGCCGCTCATCCCCTCCATCCGCGCCTCCGCAACAATTAAGGTGGGACGGAGGCGGCACGCCTGGGTGAGTCCTTCACTGCCCGACGCTTCACATTCGACCTCGTACCCCGCCCCCACACATTGCCGGAGGTGAGCTCGGCGGTCGGCGTGGTCGGCCAGAATCAATACCGGTGCAGGGCTCGAGTCGTCTCCTGCGTCCGGGGACGACAGGGGGGGCGATCCCGGCGAGGGAGTCTGCCCTCGTCTCGGGACTGGAGCTCGTCGCGTGGCTGAACGGGCGCTTTTGGATAGAAGTACATGTGGAAGAATACGTTTATCTTCTTTCCAGTATTTGATCATTTCATTTCCTAGCTTCCAGATCCGTTCCAGGCCTCGGAGCAGGGAGCGTCTCTCATTCAAAATCGACAGCGGCAAACGTGGCGGGGTTGCTCGGGTCAACATGGCGACGGAATCTGATCTGATGAGCACGACTGACAGTGGTAGCCCCTGATCCGTTCCCGATCAAGCACTCCAAACATGGCCCAGCCCGCCGCCAAATGCTTTCACTCATGTTGCAATTCTTTGTAGATATGTTGCACAGACCCGATTTCGGTCTCAATTCCCCATCTTTCCATTGAAACGAGCACGATCACTTGATCCTCCTCCCCCCAATGCTTCCTTCTAGACGCCATTGACCGAGACGGCCCTCTCCTTTCATGGGAGCCACCGCCCCCGACTCGACCAGTCCCAGGAGCGGCTAGACGACACGGCGCGTTTTCAACTCCTCCGTGAATGATCTTCTCGCACACACCATCGCAGCGTCGACAATCGCGAGAACAAGCGTCTCTTCAACGGGACCGCACCGGGAAAAGTAAGCGCGAGCGCGAGTTTTGTAACAAAAATATTTTCCCAAATTTATATTTTTTATTGGACTATTTCTAGACAATAATTCTGAGTTTAATTCTTACTCTTCGGCGCAGATCCCCTCATCGCTCCGCTGCAGAGAGAAGCACATTCGCATGGGTAAACTCGAAATCGACCCGTTCAAAAAGCGCTCGTCGCGGTGCAGTCCTGACTTTTCGAGAGCGCTTGTCCGGGAATCGCCTCGACGATGACGAATCGGTCTCCTGGACGCCGGCAGGACACCTGCACGGCCGTCCGTCGTCCGATCCAATCTTTTCGTTTTTTCTCATTCGTTTGCGTTGGAGGAGGCACCTCCGAGGGCACGACGGCATTGGAAGAACACGACAGGGGGTGTCTGCTCTTTTCCCACTCGTGTTTTTCCTCGCCCTTCCCGCCCACGGCCCCATGCTCTTTCCTACTGAGGACGACGGTTCGGCCCCAAATGTCGGCACACGCATCCTGCTCTTTACGGGAAAAGGCGGTGTGGGCAAGACGACCTGTGCGGCCGCCACGGCCCAGCGCGCCGCCGAACAGGGCAAGAAAACGCTCATCCTGTCGTCGGACCCTGCCCACAGCCTCGCCGACGCGCTCGACCAGGACCTCGGGCCCGAGGCGCAGGAGCTCGACGACAACCTGTTTGCGCAGGAGGTCGACCTCTACTACTCGATGAAGAAGTACTGGGGCAACATGCGGGAGCTCATGCTTACCGTTTTTCGGTGGCAGGGGGTCGATCAAATTGCCGCGGAGGAGATGGCGGCCCTGCCCGGCATGAACGAGGGCTCGGTGCTGCTATGGCTGGAACAGGCCATTCGTGAAGAGGACTACGACCTTATCGTCGTGGACAGCGCGCCGACGGGCGAGACGCTCACCCTCCTCACCCTGCCGCAGGTGACGCAGTGGTGGCTGGCGAAGGCCTTTCCGTTCCAGAAGTTCGCGTTCAAATCGCTCGGGTTCGGGGTCCGTAAGACCACCGGCATTCCGCTGGACAAGGGCTACGAGGAGCTGGAGGTCATCTTCGAGAAACTGGAGCGCATCCAGGAGGTGCTCGCCACGGCGGGCACCACGTCCATCCGCCTCGTCATGAACCCCGAGAAGATGGTGATCGAGGAAGCGCGGCGGGCCTACACCTACCTGCAGCTGTACGGCTACAGCGTGGACAGCGTCATCGTGAACCGCGTGCTGCCGGCGGATCAGGTGCCGGAGAACTCCTTTTTCGAGGGCTACGTCACCTCCCAGCGCCGGTACCTGGAGGAAATCGATCAGAGCTTCAGTCCGCTCCCCATCCTCGAGGTTCCCCATCTCGGCAAGGAAGTGTTCGGGGCCGAGCGGCTGGCGCACATTGCCGACGCGATGTACGAGGACGGCGACCCCACGGCCGTGCTCCACGACGAGGCCACATTTCAGGTCGAGGAAGAGGACGACGGGTACGTCATCAAGATTCGGCTGCCGTTCGTAGAAGACGAAGAGGTAGACGTGCGTCACCGGGGCGATCAGCTTGTCGTACAGGTCGCCAACCAGCGCCGAAACTACATCTTGCCGAATTTTCTGAGCTACTTTACATTGACGGAGCACACGCTTTCCGAGGGATGGCTCCGCGTTCACTTTGAATCGGAGGCGTCGGACACATAACTTTGGGTCGACCCACTCGCCTCCTCCACGTTGAGGAGTCTTCGATCGCACCGCATTGCCTCTTCGTTCCTCCGGCTCACCGATTCTCCGCCTATGTTCGTTCCCAGCGCCCTCCTGAAGCAAATCTACACCTTTGGCAGCCTCGAAAATACCGACAAAGGGATCGAGTTTGCCATTAAGAATCGCCTCAAAGATGCGACGCTCACCGAACTCCTCGACCTAAAGATTGACGGGGAGTCCGTGCCGCGCGACGACCTCCACCTGTTCATGGGCGACGGGGAGACGTACCGGGCCGACGAGATTTCGAGTGACAATACCGTTGACTTCCCGCTCAAACGGACGCTGCACGTGCGCGCTGAGCGCCCGGAACTAGAGAAAGGAAAGCACGAGATCGAACTCACCTTTCGGGCCAAGCCCTTCGGCAAGCTCAGCTTTTCGGTCGAGGACGCGATCCGGGAGCAGGACCAGACGATGCCGCGCATTCCACGCGACCAGGACGACAACTACAGCCAGGCCATCATCGACGAGCGGCAGCAGTTTGTCGAAAACTACAGCGACACCTCGCTCGACCACATTCCACACTACTCCTTCGACCCCCACACCACGGAGGGGAACGTCGAAAACTTTACGGGTGTCGCCCAGATTCCCCTCGGCTTTGCGGGACCTCTTACGATGAACGGCGAGCACGCGCGAGACGATTTTCTCATTCCGCTCGCCACGTCGGAGGGGACCCTCGTGGCCTCCTACAATCGCGGCATCAAGGTGTGCAACCAGAGCGGCGGCGTCAAGGCCACCGTCGTGGACGACCGGATGCAGCGCGCGCCGGTCTTCGTCTTCAATAATGCCCGCGAGGCCCGCGATTTCACCCACTGGGTGGACGACCACATCGACGAGATTCGGGAGGAGGCCGAATCCACCTCCAGCGTCGCCAAGCTGCTGGAGATCGACCAGTACCTGTCGAATAACTTCGCCTACCTGCGCTTCAATTACGAGACGGGCGACGCAGCCGG
>CAZTDC010000142.1:0-7744 GCA_964612165.1 uncultured Salinivenus sp. | reverse complement strand
GTGCTGTGGCAGGAGATCATCTTCTCGGGCGGGTCGCACGGGGGCGAGGCGCTGTTCGCGCGGTCGGTGGACGGGGGGCGCACGTTCAGCGACCCGATCAACCTCTCGCAGTCCGTGGCCGGGGACGGGAAGGGGCGGCTGACCGAGCAGCTCTGGCACAACGGAAGCCTCGACCTGGCCCTCGGCCCGGAGGGCACCGTCTACGCGGCCTGGACCGAATACGAGGGCCGCCTCTGGCTGAGCCGCTCCACCGATGAAGGAGTTTCGTTCGCCGAGCCGGTGCATGTGACCGGCACTGACGACCGTCCCGCCCGCGGCCCCAGCCTCGCCGTCGACTCGGCCGGCACGGTGCACCTCGCGTGGGCGGTGGGGGAGGCCCCGTCCGCCGACATTCGCTACGCCCAGTCGGGCACGACGGGGGCTGCCTTCGAGCCCCCGCAGGTCGTGAATCGCAGTGAGGGGCACTCCGACGCCCCGTCACTCGCGGTGGATCCGGCGGGCGCCGTGCATCTCGCGTACGGCGAAAGCCCGTCCGGCCCCTTCCAGCAGTACCACGTTCGCTACACGCGCTCCCCGACCGGCGTGGATTCATTCACCGCCTCGACCGCGATCTCCAAGCAGCAACCCGCTCGCTACGAGGAAGCGCACTTCCCCACGCTTCGGGCCCGCTCCCCCGACACGCTACAGGTGCTGTGGGAGCTGTATCCGGAGGGGAGCAACCGCTCGCGGGCGCTGGCCTACGCCTCCTCTCGCGACGGGGGAGACACGTTCGCCGCGCCCTCGGTCGTGCCGGGAACCGGCGATTCGGCGCACGGCTTCAACGGGAGCCAGCAGGGGCTGCTCATGGAAAAGCTCGCCGTCAACGATGCCGGCGCCCTGGCCGTCGTCAACAGCACGTTCGACCGCGGCGAGGCAAGCCACGTCTGGCTCTACCGGGGAGGAACATCCGCTCCCTGAGCGAGCAGGGGAGATCCTGCTTCCCGCTATCCGTTCTGAATGCGCTCCCGCTCCTTCAGCGCCCGGGCGGCATGCGCGTACCCCCCGTCGGCCCCGTCCACGAAGTGCACGTGCTCCTTCTCGTACTGAAAAACGAGGCACGTAATCATGGCCGCGTCCGAGGTGTCGAGGCCGTAGACGAGACGGCCCTGCTCGTACTGCTCCTGCAGATAGGCCTCAAGGGCTTCGCGCTGATCCACTGTGCCGGCCAGCACCTGGCGCAGCGTGCCATCCATCTTGCGGTAGTCCGTGTGCGCCTCTAGGTCCTCCTTATAGTTGCCCCACTGGGTTTTGCTGGTCGTCCAGTCGGTGGCCATGAAGAAGACCCCGAGGAGGGTTTGGAGCCAGAGCTTGGGCCAGTACAGGAGGCGGGCCAGGAGGCCGTCGCCGTGGGTGCGCACGCGCTGCTCCGTAGACAGCTTGTCGGGGGCGAGGGTCATGCGGAGTTGGCCGTGGAGCACCGGCCGGCTGTCGCCATCGCCGTAGATGTCGCGCAGGGTGGCGATCACGTCGTCGTAGATGCGAGCACGGTCCTGCAGGGAGGCGCCGGTGGCGTGTACCAGAAGCGCCACAATCTCGTCCTTGCGGCTCGGCACGTGATCCCACCGGCACTCCAGCCCCGAGAAGTCGGCCGGGCCCTCAATCGACTGCGGCACGCCGTACGGGCCGTCCGGGTCGGCCTTGACCTGCTCCTCCGCCACGTAGAGCCCATTTCCCATAAAGACGGCCTGCACAATCGTGTCCGACAGGCGGTAGCGGGCCACCATGACCGTGTGCCCCTGCCCAATGAGATCGCTCACCGGCACAATGCCCACGTCGAGCCGGAGCCCAAACTCCTCCTCGGCCATGCGGCGCGCCCCGCTAAGGGCCTGTGCCACCGCCTCCTCGTGACTGCCCGGCACACAGAGCGCGGCCCCATCTCCCCCAAACACGTAGGGCACCGACCGGCGACCGATCGCGTTGAGGACGGCGGCGATGACGGATGCCCCCACCACGTTCACCTCCTTGTAGAGCCCCTCGTCGATCGCGTCCGTCGAGTCGCGCACGTCGCCCACCGCCACGATCCAGTCGTCGGGCACCGGCGTGTAGTGCTCCGGATGGGCCACCTCGGCGAAGTCCTCCAGCACCGGGAGCTGGGCGTAGAAGGTGTCGTCACTCATCCCGATTGGGCATCACATTTGAAGCAACCGTGGGCAGGAATGTCTCGGTCCCTTTTTGCCGGGACAACGACTGGGTGCGGCTGTTCTGCTGTAACGATCTGTGGAGGAACCCACCCTTCCGAGTCGGCGCACGCGAACTGCCGATGGAACGCGCAGTTTCCCACCCCAGCTCGGAAACATCTGGGGGAGGGAGGACAAAGTAACACAGGTTTGCTCCAGCATCGCTCGGCTTCGGGGGACGCCCCCCTCGATGGGCTTGATTGCTCAATTCCACCCGGCCTGGACGTTTCTGCCTCCCACGTCTTATTCCAAGAAGAACGACGGGCTCCCGTCCAAGAAAACACCCTCGACCCAAGCAGGTCCTTTTGATGCCTCCTTCCACCACGTCTTCCCCACCGAACCCTGATCCCCCAGCGGACGAGGAGTCCAGCCAGCTCTCGTCCTCATTGTCGGTGCGTCACATCGTTGCGTCCGTCCTCCTCAGCCTGCTTGCCCTCGGCGTCGTCGGCTATTTTACCTTCGACGCCGAGACATTCCGCCAAACCCTCCAGCACGCACACCCCTGGATGCTGGCTGGAGCGGTGGGCATGGCCCTGGCGCGCGTCGGGTTCGGGGGATGGCGGCTAAGCTACGTGTCCCAGGGCCGTCTCGAGATCGCGGGCGGCCTGCGGGGGCAACTCGCCTGGTACTTCTCTGCGAACGTGACCCCCACTCTGGTCGGAGGGGCGCCCGTGGCCACCTTTTACGTCGCCCAGGACCAGGACATCCCGGTCGGCGAATCGGCCGCGTTCATGTTTTTCTGCCTGATCCTCAACTGGCTCTGGTTTCTGGCGATCATCCCCATCCTAATTGGATCGGGCTTTCTGGTCGAACTGATCCCTGAGGCCGCGGGCACGTGGGGCTTTCGAACCCTCCTCACCTATTTCGCAGCCCTCTTCGTGTGGGGGGTCGGACTCACCTACTTCATGCTCGTTCGCCCCCGCCACCTGGCCGTTCTGGTCGACTGGAGCCTTCAGCTGCCCCTGCTCCGCCGCTTCCGCGACCGAGGCATGCGCGAGATGCGCTCCTACTTCCGAAGTGCGAAGCGACTGGGAAAACAGTCCGTGTCGTTCTATGGCTGGGGCCTCCTCCTCACGGCCCTGCTCTGGCTTTCCCGGTACGCGGTGATCTTCTTCATCGTGCGAAGCCTTCACCTGGCGGACACGGTGCTTCTGTTTCTGCGATCGGCCGCGACGCTGCTGGTGGGGCTCATCGTGCTCACGCCGGGCGGCTCGGGCGGGCTGGAGGGCATGTACGTGCTCTTCATTGGGCCCCTCATGCCCAAGGCGCTGATGGCCCCCACCCTTTTCCTCTGGCGCGTGGTGGACTTTTACCTGTTCATCGCCCTCGGGACCTACCTCTTCTTCCACTACATCCAGTCTCCGTCGGAATCGCCTGTCGCCTGACGCCTCGCCCCCACCCGGCGAATCGTCCTTTCACTTTTCTCCTTCCAGCATTGTTTATTGTAGACGCGTCGTTCCTGACCACCCTACCGCACGCATATTCATGCGTCTCCGCCTCGTCGCCCTGCTCGTGCTGAGCATCGGCCTGGTGCCCCCTGCCGCCAGCCAGCCCGCCGACTCCCTGATGGAGGGCGCCTTCTGGAAGCAACAGGGCCTTCAGGCCATTCTCCCGGCCTGGACCGAACAAGCCCGGGCTCCGGACGGCGTCTTCTACGCGGACCTCGACCGCACCTGGACGCCGCGCGATTCGACGACGCAGTATCCCGGCATGCTGGCCCGTCACCTGTTCAGCTATTCGGCCGCCTACCTCATGAACGGCGACGATGCCCATCTCCGTCACGCCGAGGCGGCCCTCGACTTCCTGATCGAGCACGGGTGGGACGAGACGCACGGCGGCTGGTACAATGCCGTCAGCCGATCCGGGGACGTGGTGGACGCGGAAAAGGACCTGTTCATGCAGATCTACGCCACCACGGGCCTGGCCCTCTACACCATTGCCACACGGGACGAGCGCGCCCGGCGCTACCTCCAGCGGTCGCGGCAGTTTATGGACGAGCACGCCTGGGACGAGCAGCACGGCGGCTACGTCGACGTGCTCACCCGGGACGGCTCCGTGAAGCAGGCCGTGAAGGACTTTTCTCCGCAACTGGCGCCCCTCTCGGGCTACCTGCTCTACCTGTATCCGGCCACGCGGGACTCGAGCGATCTCCGCAAGGCCGAGCGCATTATGGATCTCACGCTCACCCACATGCAGGACGACCGCGGCTGGATCCGGGAGCGGTTCGCCCAGGACTGGACCTTCCTGCCCGAGGATGACAAGAATAGCCACCTCAACGTGGGGCACAACCTGGAGGTGGCATGGCTGCTGCTCCGGCTCTACGCCCTCACGGGCGAGTCGTCGTACCGCACCGAGGGCCTGGCCCTCACCGACCAGCTGCTGAAGCAGGCCTTCCACGCCGAGACCGGCGCGTGGCGGTCGAAGCTGAAGCGCACCGACCCCTCGCAGTTCAAGGACACGACCACGTGGTGGGTACAGGCCTACGGCAACCTCCTGCAGCTCTACGCCTACCGCGTGACGGGCCGCGACCGGTACCGCCGGGCGTTCCGGGCCGGGGCTGCGTTTTGGAATGAGCACTTCGTGGACCAGCAGCACGGCGGCACGATGCTCCGCGCTCACCTCGACGGGGGCGTGGCCGACGGCGACAAGGCCGTGCGCACGAAGACCTCCTACCACGCGATGGAGCACAGCCTGCTCGCGTACCTCTACCTGACCCTCTGGCAAAACGACGGCCCCGCCACCCTCCACTACCAAATCAACGACCCCGCCGGGAAGCGCCTCTACCCGCTCCCGATCGAGGACCGAACGGCCCGCATCCAGGGGGTCACCATCAACGGCACCCCACAGACCCCGCCCGACACGACCAACGGGGCACTCCGACTTCCTGACGAGGGCCCCGCCACCATCACGATCGACGTTACCAGCTCTTCGCGCCCATGATGCCGCTCCTTCGACTGTGCCTTTCCGCTCTCGCGTGCGTCCTTCTGGTGGTCAGCCCCACGGCGTCGGCCCAGTCGGATGCCCCGACCGAGTCGTTCGATCTCGTGCTCGTCGGCGACTCTCTGGATCCCGCCATCCACCGCGTGGCGTTGAAGACCAACCCATCGGCGGGCGAGGCCTGGACCCCGCTCGACAATGTCCGCTGTGCGGACACGGAGCGCCTTCTAGTGGTCCCCAACCGGTCGACGCGTCGGTACGTGGGACAGGACATTCGGGAGAACTACGTTGCCCTGAAGATTACGTCGGCGGCCCCCGGGGGCGCGCTCCGGGCCGCCTACGCGGTGCCGTCCGTCGATTCGATGGATGAAGCGACCTGCACGCGGCTGGCCCGCCTCGTCCAGAACCGGCCGATGGCCGTGCGGCGGCACAGCCTCGCCGTGTACGAGCGGCCGCGGCCGGCCTCGCTCCGGCCCGACACATCCTTCATCGACCACGTAGAGGCGCCGGTGCGGCACCGCAAGCCGGGCGTGATGGAGGTGGAGTGGCTGGAGATTCTCTTTCGACCGTCCGAGTAGCTGCTGTCCGTTCGACCGCTTTCTCTCGATCCGGCTGTCCAACCCTGCATGAACGCGAACGATCGATCCATTGTCGGGCTCGTGATGGGGGCGCACGGCCTCGTGCACACCTACGAGCTGTCCATCCCCATCTTCATGACCGTCTGGCTGACGGAGTTTGGGGTCACGGAAGCGGTGCTGGGGAGCCTCGTGGGGGCCGGGTACTTCCTGTTCGGGGCCGGGGCGCTGCCGGGCGGCGTGCTCGCGGACCGGTTCGGCTCGCGGCGCCTCATCGCAACGTGCCTCGCGGGCATGGGCGGTTCCTTCGTGCTGCTCGGGCTCGTGCCGAGTCTGTGGACGGTGGGCGCTTCGCTTCTGCTCTGGGGCGCGGCGGCCAGCGTGTATCATCCCGCCGGGCTTTCGCTCATCAGCACGGGGGTGGAGGAACGGGGGCGCGGGCTGGCCTGGCACGGCATCGGGGGCAACGTGGGCATTGCCGCGGGGCCGCTCGCCACGGCACTCCTCCTCATCGTGCTCGACTGGCAGGTCGTGGCGGTACTGCTCGGCCTGCCCGCCCTCGGCGGCGCCGGCCTGGCCCTGCGCGCCTCCTTCGACGAGCGGGCGGCGGTGGACGCAGGGCCGGAGGCGGCGTCCTCCTCCCCGGCCGGGTCGGCGCCGGAAGGGCTTCGGGCCCTGGGGCGTCGCTCCCTCAGCCTGTTTACCGCCAGCTTCCTGGCCGTCTTCGGCGTGGCCGCCGCCTCGGGCCTCTACTACCGCGGCATGCTCACCTTCCTCCCCGACCTGCTCACCCCGCTCGTGACCATCGACCTGCCCATCGAGGTGGCTACCGGCCGGTACGTCTACGCGGGCCTGCTCACGGTGGGCATCGCGGGGCAGTACGTGGGCGGCCGCCTCACGGACCGCTTCTCGACGGTCCATGCCCTCGCGGTGGCGTTTGCCGCGCTGGGGGGCATCGCGCTGCTGTTTCTGCCCGTCGCCCACACCGGCACCGCCGGCCTGCTCATCGCAAGCGCCGTGCTGGGCTTCGCCTTGTTCGTCATTCAGCCCCTCTATCAGGCGTCGGTGGCCGAGTATTCCCCGTCCGAGGCGCGGGGGCTGTCCTACGGCTACACCTACCTCGCCGTCTTTGGGGTGGGAGCAGCGGGCGCGGCCCTCGCCGGCACCCTCCTCCAGTACGCCGATCCGCCAACACTCTTCGGGACGCTGGCCGGAGTGGCCGGGCTGGGAATGCTTTTAAGCGGGTGGCTGGCGGCACGTCGATCCCGTCCGGAGGCGGCCGCCTGAGTGCTACAACCACTCTATGTCGCTCCGGTTTTGAGCTGAATGAGGTGTGGAGACATGGACGATTCGAGCTCAGCGCTCCCGAAAGACCGCTCCGCCCTTCTTCGATTCCTTCAGGCATCCGCATCTCCAGCCCTCCATATCAAAACCCTACTGCCGCAGGGTGGCGTCGTGCTCGGTGTCCAGTGCGTCGACGATCGCCTCGATCTGCTGATCGACCTCCTCGTCGGTCAGCGTGCGGTCGGCGCCGAAGCGGAGCGTGAAGGCCACGCTCTTGGCGTCTTCGTCGATGCCCTCGCCCTCGTACACGTCGAACACGTCGACGCGGCGCAGCAGGGGCGCCCCGGTCTCGCGGATGGTGTCCTGCATTGAGCCTACGGGCTGGTCGGCGTGGACAATCACCGCGAGGTCGCGGTCCACGACGGGGTGGCGGCTCACCGGCTCGTACGACCGGTGGAGCCCGGCGGTGGCCCGGTCGACGAGCGTCTCCCAGTTGAACTCTGCCACGAAGACGGGCGTGTCCAGATCGAAGTCGGCAGCCACCTCGTCCTGCACGCGAGCGACTGTGCCGAGGGGCGTGTCCCCGGCCGCCACGTCGATTTCATGGAGCGTGATCGGCCGATGGCCGTTTTCCGACGGATCGGCGTCACTAGGTGCGCCAGCGTCACGGGGGGTGAGGGAGGCATCAGGCACGCGAAGGTCGTCGAGAAGCGCCTCCACGACGCCCTTCAG
>CAZTDC010000141.1:0-7781 GCA_964612165.1 uncultured Salinivenus sp. | reverse complement strand
TGACGGGACGCAGCCATCCGTACTGGGCCAATCGCCAGCAATTCGTGCAGCCAGGATGGGACTACCAGATCAACGAGCGCCGTTTCCGCTTTTACAAAGAGATCTCCTAATCCTCCCCGCCTGTACGTATATACGTACGCCCGCTGCCGACGCGAATCGACAGCGGGCGACGCAAGCAGATCTCCAAAATGCTTCATTCTGGGACCATTTAGAAAAGCACGTTCAGCCGAAGAGCAAAGGCACTGAGCGTCGGGTCCTGCTGGGTAAACTCGACGTCGCCAATCTCAACGGTCTCGTCGATGTAGTCGGTTGCCCCGTAATCGTATCGCAACTCCGGCTGGAGAATCGTCGATCCGATAGAGATGTCAGCTCCTATGCCGACGGCGATTGAGTACGACACGTTCTCGAGATCGTCGTCAAGCTCCTGAAAACTACTTCGCAGGAAGCTCGCCTTCGGGCCGGCAATGATGTAAGGGCTGACCAGGGGTGCCGAAATCAGCCCGACTTTCAGATCAACGGGAACCTCCCAGGCCGCCACATTCGCATTGGCCTCTTCAAAAGAGCTAGGCAATTCATAGGTTTGGCCGAGCCGACGGTAGAAAAAGCCCGGTCGGACATCCAGGGGACCAAGTCCCATAACGTAAACGACCCCCACGTGGTAACCGGTCGAGCTTTCCAGCGTCGCATCCGTATTCGTGCTAATGTCTCCGGCAGACTCGAAGTTGAGTCCCGCTGATACTCCTAACTGGGCCTGAGCAGGAACAGCCGTTCCTACCAGGAAAAAACCAGCCAGAAGCGTAAAAAGAACAAGGCGTAATCGTTTGGTACTCATGTCAAGGTGGTGGATTGTGGAAAAAACGGTGTGAGTGAGTGGCTCGGAGGAGCCGGAATGAAAACTGGTGGTAAACGTACTGCCCCAGAAACGAGCGTCGGCTTAAGCGATCCGGATTGGAGAGGACGGCACGTAGGGACAGACGCCTCCGCACCGGAAAAAGTAACGCGTCCTCTTCCCTACTGCCTCGGCTGCCCTTACGCACCGGGCGCCGGCACGTCGGTTCCTTGCTGTTGTCTCCTTGGGGGGTACTCGGCCTCTCGCTGAACCCGAGACGCCATCTTCTCGCCGGCCTCCGCCGCAATAAAGGCCAGTGCCAGGTCGAGACCGGCCGAAACGCCGGCCGCGGTCCACACCGAGCCGTCCCGCACGTACCGCTGGTCACCGACCGCCGTCACCTCCGCCCAGCCCCGCACGTCCTCGAGCGCGGAGTGATGGGTCGTTACGCGACGCCCGTTGAGCAGCCCGGCAGCGTGAAGAATACGAACGCCCGTGCACACCGAAAGCACGGCGGTCGCCGTCTCGGCCTGCTGCGCCACATACTGGGTCACGGCCTCGTCGTGGGCAGCGCGTTCGGCTCCCGGCCCGCCCGGCACAAGTAGATACGTGAGCGACGGGGCCGCCTCCCTCTCCACGTCCGGCACAACCTGAAGCCCGTGCCGGGCCCGGATGGGATCTGTCCCCGGCCCAATCGTCAGGCAGCGTGGACCGTCTCCGTATTCGCGCCAGAGCCCGAACAGCTCCCACGGCCCTGCGAAATCCAGCTCCTCGACGCCGGGAAAAACGAGAATGCCAAGAGTGGGAGTAGCCATGACAGGGTGAGGAAAACTGAGTCAAGAAGTGCGAGCGCGTGGACCGTGCCCCCGTTCGACTGGGGGAGCAAATGCAGGCTCGTGCAGTCCTTTCGGCGTCGTTACAATGTTCGTGTTGCGAGGCCAGGTCAAAGCCCCTTCAATCGCCGCGCTCCGTGCAACCTGCGTTTTGCTGGTGAGTACCCCAATCGACCCTGCTCGCCCTGCTTTTCCGGTCCCTGAATTGTCGCCTGTGTCTTCATGAAAATCGGCATTACCTGTTATCCAACCTACGGTGGGAGTGGCGTCGTCGCAACCGAACTGGGCAAAAATCTCGCCGAGCGCGGCCACGAGATTCACTTCATCTCGTCCTCCCTCCCGTTCCGACTGTCCCACGTGGCCGGCAACATCTTCTTCCACGAGGTGAACGTCCAAAGCTACCCGCTCTTCGAGTCGCCGCCGTATACGCTGTCGCTCACCAGCAAGATGGTCGACATCGCCAAGCACGCGGGGCTCGACCTGCTACACGTGCACTACGCGATTCCGCACGCTACGAGCGCCGTAATGGCGCGCCAAATTCTGGAAGGCGAGGGCCACTCACTCCCCGTGGTCACCACGCTCCACGGCACCGACATCACGCTTATCGGCCAGGATCCGTCCTTTGCCCCCGTCGTCACGTGGTCCATCAACGAGTCCGACGGGGTCACTGCCGTCTCCAACTACCTGCGCCAGGAGACCTACGATCACTTCGAGGTCGACAATGGCATCGAGGTGATTCCCAACTTTATCGATACCGACCGCTTCTACCGGCAAAACAAGGAGCACTTCAAGCAGGCCCTGTGCCCGAACGGGGAAAAGGTTATCGTGCATGTCTCCAACTTCCGCGAGGTCAAAAATACCAAACAGGTCGTTGAGGTTTTTCACCGCGTTCAGAACGGGCAATCGGACGTGAAGCTCTTGCTCGTGGGCGACGGCCCGGAGCGCGTGCCCACCGAGCGCAGGGCGCGCGACCTCGGGGTGTACGATGACATCCGATTCCTTGGCAAGCAAGATCCCATTGAGGAGATCCTTTCGATCTCCGACGTCTTCCTGATGCCCAGCGAGTCGGAGACCTTTGGCCTCGCGGCCCTGGAGGCCATGGCGTGCCGGGTCCCCACCGTCGTGAGCGACGTGGGCGGGCTGCCCGAACTAGTCAACGACGGGGAAACGGGATTCCTCTGTCCAGTGAATGACGTGGATGCGTTCACCGAACGGACCCGGTCGCTTCTCAACGACGACGACCTGCACGGCCGCATGGCCGAGGCCGCCCGGCAGCGGGCCATGGATACCTTTGACATCGACCGCGTCGTGCCCAAGTATGAGCAGTATTACGAGGAGGTGCGAGCCGGCGCTACCGTTGCGAGCGCATAGAGCCCATCCCGCCGCCCGACTCGCCCAGGGCCTCCTTCACGAACGGGTTCTGCTGGCGCTCGCGCCCGATGGTCGTTTCGGGGCCATGGCCGGGATAGATCGTCACGTCGTCGCCGAGGGGGAGCAGCTTGTCGGTGATTGAGTCGAGCAACTGGGCACGAGACGTCTCCGGTAGTCCCTGCGTGCGCCCAATCGAGTTCTGGAAGAGCACGTCACCGGTAACCGCCTGATTGCTGGGCCGGTGGACGAAAGAGATGGAATCAGGGGAGTGGCCGGGAGTGTGCAAAATATCGAGCGTGACGGTTCCGAAGGAGATCGTGTCGTCTTCCCCAAGGAGCGTAGTGGGAACCGACGGCTGCTCGACCTCCACCCCAAACGCCGTAGCCTGCTCCTCGGCCTGCTCGATAAACGGAACGGCCGCCTCGTGCGCCTTGAATCGCATGTCGAAGTGATCCTCGAAAACCCGGCAGCCGAAGATGTGGTCGACGTGTGCATGCGTGAGCAACAGGTGTCGCACGTCGAGGTCATATTCGTCGACCACGTCGAGTATCTCCCGCCGCTCGTTGTCCGTCGCACAGCTGGCGTCGACGAGCACGGCCTCTCCCTCGTCGTGACAGAGGTAGCAGTTCGTCATGAAGGGATTGAACGTAAATGCCTCAACGTGCATGGGACCAGAGAACCGAGATTGAAGAGAGCAAAAGACATCCCCCGAATTGGTGCCAGGCCGGAAAGATCCGTTTGCCTCGGTACGAACATGCCGTTCGCACCCGCCGTTAGGAGGAAATCAGTACTTGTCTTGAGGAAGAAACACGCACCTCAGCGACCGTCTGACCGGTCCGTGAGAAGGAACGTGGATCATCTTCCCGGAGAGAGAAGAAGGATCGTGAACAACTGCGATTAAAAACGGACGTCCAACGCGCCTTCACGTATCGGCATGATCCGCCGACTCCATTGGCTCATTTTGCGTCGCCTGCCCGGCCCCTTCTTCGGCTGGCTGGGCATTCTGATGTTTCTGCTTTTGATGCAGTTCTTGATCCGGTGGCTCCCCGAAATTGCCGGGAAGGGCATTCCGGTGCTTGTCATCATTGAGCTGATCGCGTACAACCTGGCCTACATGGTGGTGCTGGCCGTCCCCATGTCGGTCTTGCTGGCCGCCCTCATGGCCTTCGGCGACCTCGCCGAGTCGCAGTACCATACCGTCATTAAGAGCACTGGGATTTCGTTTGGCCAGATCGCATGGCCCGCTATGATCGCGGCGTTCGTCGTGTGTGGAGGGCTGCTCTACTTCAACAACGTCATGCTTCCCGAGGCCAACTTCCGGGCGCGGCAGCTCTGGAGCGACATCCGAAGCAAACGCCCCGGCTTTGAGCTCCAACCGGGGGTGTTTTACGACGGCCTCGAGGACTACAGCATTCTGGTTCAGGACCGCCCCGCTGGCTCCAACACCCTCCTCGACGTCACAATTTACGATTACACGGCCGGGCGGGACCAACAGGCTGTCATCAAGGCCGAAAAGGGCCGAATCAAAACGTCAGCAGGGGGCGCGCGGCTCACACTCATCCTCAAAGACGGCGAGATGCACCGGCCCCTCTCCCCCCCGCCCGGCGAAGTGGGCTCCCGCTATGAGAAGCTCCAATTCACTCGGCACGTCATCCACTTCGAGCTCTCAGACGTGGTCTTTCGTCGTTCCAATTCCGACGAGGGTTCCCGCTCGACCCGCACCCTTCCCCTGCCGGGCCTCCTCGCACGAGTCGACTCGATGCAAACGGACCTGGAGGACG
Source organism: uncultured Salinivenus sp. (assembly GCA_964612165.1). Lineage (GTDB taxonomy): Bacteria > Bacteroidota > Rhodothermia > Rhodothermales > Salinibacteraceae > Salinibacter. The sequence goes on along the minus strand of CAZTDC010000141.1, from coordinate 2,967 downwards.
ATTACGCGGGCCTGCACGCCACCGCCAAAGAGGAGCTGCTGTCCGGCGCATCTCATTCGTCCTCTTCTTCGGCGGACTTCGGAGAACCCGCCGACTCGACCTGGCTGAACCCGGCACGCGCGGACTCCAGCGGTTCCGACTTTTTTGCTCTCGCTGGACTTTCCTCCTCCTCTCGGCGCCGCACCGCCACGATGGGAGCCCAGCAAGCCCGCTCGCTTCAATCCGATATTCAAAGCGTGAGCCGGGATGTCAACTGGCGCGTCAAGCGGCTTCGTAGCTACCGGGTCGAGCTCCACAAAAAGTTTTCGATCGCCATCGCCTGCATCATCTTCATGGTCATTGGGGCCCCAATGGGACTGGCCCTCCGCCGGAGCGGACTGGCCAAAATTGGAGCCATTGCCCTCGGCATCTTCATGTTTTACTGGATCACCCTCGTTCAGGGCGAGAAGCTCTCGGAACGGGGCTTCTTCCCCCCATGGCTGGGCATGTGGATCGCCAACGTTATCATGTCCGGCGTGGGCCTGTGGCTCATCCTCTACGTGGTGCTCGACCTGGGGGCGACGCCTCCCCTCCGCGATCGCCTGTGGGCGTGGCTCACCGGCGAGGAGACGTAATCCCGTTCGGGCATACGTGCCGCGCGCCCGCTTGCGTCCGCTGCGCCCAAATCCTCACCCGTCTGATGCTCCTGCGCGCCCAGTTCTCCAGTCCATTCACCCTCTGCCTCCTTCGTGCTTTACCTCGTCCCCACCCCCATTGGGAACCTCGACGACATGACCTACCGCGCCGTCCACGTGCTGCGGGAGGTGGACCTCGTTGCCTGCGAGGACACGCGCACGTCCGGCGTGCTCCTGGACCACTACGACATTGACACGCCAACCACGAGCTACCACGAGCACAACGAGCGCGAGAAGACACCGGAACTCCTCACCCGGATGCGTGCCGGCCGCGACGTGGCCCTCATCAGCGACGCCGGATCGCCGGGCATCTCCGATCCGGGCTTCTATCTCACGCGGGCCTGCTGGGAAGAGAACATCGAGGTGCAGGCACTGCCGGGTCCCACGGCGCTTATCCCCGCCCTCATCGCCAGCGGACTGCCCAGCGATCGGTTCGTGTTCGAGGGCTTTCTGCCCAAGAAAAAAGGCCGCCAGACGCGCCTCAACGAGTTGGCGACCGAACCCCGTACCGTCGTTCTCTACGAAGCCCCCTACCGGCTCCTCCGCACCCTGGAGGACTTGATTGACCACGTGGGCCCGGACCGCAGGGCGGCCGTTGCCCGGGAGCTTACCAAGAAATACGAAGAAGTCGAGCGTGGAACGCTCAGTGAGGTACGGTCGTACTTTGCCGCGTACGAAAAGCTGCGGGGAGAATGCGTCATCGTCATGCACGGCGCTGACTGACCGTGGCTGCCTCACGCCGCCACTCCCAGGTGTCGTCCTCGTCGCTAGACTCCATGCATAGGTCCCCTACGGCCTCGTGATGCCACGCTGGACGCTGCTTATCGGTCTTTGCCTGCTCGTTGCCCTCCCCGCCCACGCCCAAGAATCGAGCGGCGACTGCGAAGCGGGACGCCTCAACTTGGACGCGGAGAACGGCACCGACTCCAGCGCGGTCGCCACTAAGCAAGCAAAGGTAACCTCTCCTACGCCGGCGACGGACGTCTCGCCCACCACCGAGGCCGAAGAGTACGTCCAGAATCTTATCGAGAAAGACGGCCTCCACGTGGTACACTTTTGGGCGCCCTGGTGCCCCAATTCCAAGCGCGAGCTGAAAAATGGCTGGGCGGACCTCGTCACCGACAACCCGAATGTCACCTTCACGTTCGTCACGGTCTGGAACCACAACGAGAAGGGAGACTCCGTGCTGACGGAGCACAACCTTCCCGACCGCGTGACGGAGGTAACGCAGCCCGACCTTGGCCCCAGCGGCATCGAGTCGAACCGGCGGCAATCCTTTCTCACGCACCCCATCACGTGGATTCCTTCCACCTGGATCTTCCACAACAACGGCGAGCTGGCCTTCGCCATGAACTACGGCGAGATGAAGATGGCAACCATTCAGTCGCTGATCGACGTGACCCGGAAGGACTGGTAAAATATCTTGAGGGGGCACTTCGTTCGTCTGCTCTGCCTCTCAACGGCCACTACGCTTTCTTCTTCAAAATCACCGCATTCTTCGAGACGGCATGAACCGGAAGTGGATTGACCGCCTCACGGCTGGTTTCGTTTTTCTCTGGGCCCTGGCGCTGTACGTGTCGACGATGGCCCCGACAGTCTCGTTCTGGGACCCCGGCGAACGCATCGCCAGTGCCTTCAAGCTTCAGGTCATGCACCCTCCGGGGGCGCCCTTCTACCTGCTTCTGGGCCGGATCTTTTCCATGCTCGCCCCCTCGCAAGAAACCGTGGCCCTGGCCGTAAACACGATCTCGGTGCTCGCCAGCGCGGGAACGGTGGTGCTCGCCCACCTCATCATCGTGCGCCTCGTGCGGCGGTGGCAGGATGACCGAAGCGAGGTGACGACCGGCCAGTACGTTATCGCCCTCGCGAGCGGCGTCATCGGTGCCCTCACCTACGCGGCTACCGACTCCTTCTGGTTCAACGCCGGCATCGCTGAGGTCTACGCCCTCTCCACCTTCTTCACCGCCCTCGTCACCTGGCTAGTGCTGCGATGGAGCGAGGCTGCGCGCAAGGAAGAAGCTCTCCTCAAAGGCAAGGCCAGTCACCTCTTCCAACTCGACGCCAACCGCTACCTCGTCCTCATCGCGGCCCTCTTTGGGATGGCCATCGGCGTGCACCTGCTGAGCCTCCTGGTCTTCTTCTTCGTCGCGCTCATCATCTTCTTTACGGAATTCGACCGGGAGGAGTGGACCCCCAAGCAGCGATGGGGACGCCTCGTGCTCGCTGGGGGCATCGCCTCCGTCATCTTTCTGGCCATCTATCCGGGGCTCGTGAAGGGCCTGCCCAAAATCTT
>CAZTDC010000140.1:0-7787 GCA_964612165.1 uncultured Salinivenus sp. | reverse complement strand
AGGCCATGCTCCACCCCGGGGGTGTTGCCCGCCGAGGCCGACGCCCACGTCCAGTAGCTGGTCACGAACGGCCAGATGCCCGCGTTGTGGTAGGGCGGAATCTCGGGAATGTAGGGCCAGAAGCTGGGCGTGCCGAAGTCCACGACCGGATGATTCGTGGCGACCCGACTGGCCCGTTCCTCGTCGGTCACGCCGGACAGGATGGCAAGGGCCTCGCCCAGCGCTTCGGCCCGAGGGGTCTGCGACAAATACGTCCGCCCGTAGCGGTAGCCCGCGTAGTGCCCGTCCTCAGGCCGCCACAGGTGCTCGTTGATCCCTTGCTTCACCCGGCTTGCGACCCGCTCCCACTCCTCAGGATACTCGCCCAGGGCCTTCGCCATCTGCGCGAGAATACGGTAGGTGCGGTAGTGCACGACGTTGGTGCTAACAACCTGTGAGCGGTAGATGTCCTTCGGGTCCATCCAGTCGGGGTAGGACTGCTCGCGCCAGTCCATGAACGAGGACTCCCCGTAGAAGAGGCCCGTGGTGGAGTCGAAGGCAGTTTGGCGGTCGTCCTCGGCGGAGCGGCGGATGATGTCGTAGCTCTTTTCCAGCCACTCTTCGTCGCCGGTCGTGGCGTAGACCTCCCACGCGGCCAGCGCCCACGCCATGCGGTCCGTAGAGACGGGCCACGAGCCCCCGGTGCCGGTGTCCTGAATGATGCGGCCATCTTCGGTCACCTTGTGCAGGAGGCTCGTCTTGGCCCCTTCCGGGTCGACGATGGCGAGGCTCAACAGGATGCTGTAGCTGATGTCCCGCGTCCAGACCCCTGTCCACTTCTTGCCGGCCATGAAGGCCCCGTCCTCCCGCACGTCCTGCTTCAGCTCTTCGAGGGAGAGATTGTAAAGGGCATCGGCAAGGCGCTGGTCGGACTCGTAGGATGGAAATTCAGAGAGGTCCTCCGAAAGCGACCATATCGCCCGCCCCTCCTCGTTGAGCGGACGCACGTCGCGTTTCTCGAAGACGATCGTCGTGCGGTATACGCCGTCGTCGTCGGGATCGGTGAGGCGGAGGGGGCCATCCTCCGTCAAGTTGGCCGGATCCCACGTCAGCGGTCCCGTGTCGCCCAGGATCCAGACGCCGTCGAAGTCTTCTCGGGTGATGGGCGCGCCCTGGGGCGGGTCGTAGCGCCCGTCGTCCCGAAAGCTGCGGTGTACGGGCCGCAGGTCCACGCGGAAGACGACCTCCACCGAGTCGCCCGTGCCGCGCCGCGTGACGGTCGTGGGCTGGGGCAGGCCCTCGCCCGGTCGCCCGCCGAAGACGTAGACGGGGGACAAGTAGGTGCCCCCCACCGGATCGACGCGGAGGCGCCGGTCGTCGCCGGGCCGCCGCTCGTTGTCGTTTCGGTTGAGGCTAAACTTGAAGTTGATGGCGATCTTTTCCCGCTCGTAGTTCGACGTGAGGGTCGTGCGGGAGGGGGCCTCGGCACGGAACGGGCCCTGCGTCACGCTGGTGTCGGTGACGGTGTAGGCGTCGCCTTCGTAGAGGGGCTGTGATCGAACGTCAGCAGACGACATGGCGACCACAAGACTTCCTAGGAGAAAGAGTCGGCAAACAGAAGTCATGCGACGGAACGGACCGAGGGACGAATTCAGCGCACTGCCAATCTAAGGATGTCACGCGACATCCCCAACTCGCCCCGATCCGCTGACCGCCGTACCTGGGCGGGGACGGCCTCTCCAGAAAAACTTCACGAACTAGTTTGTGTTGCAAACTAGTTTAGAAGAAACACTTCAATGGGCCGCTTTTAATTTTATTGCGCGTTCGGCTACCCCTCTTCAAGACCTGAGGTGTCATGCCTGCTTCAACCCAGAACGGATTCGATTCCGCCGCGCCTCGCTCACCCGATCAGGTTCAATTTTTCACCCAGCACTATCACCTGCTGAAGGGCCTTTGCTACGCCCCTGTTGGCGGCCTCCTCCTGGTCAGCGTTCTCGGGATGCTCCTGGTCCGTCCCAGGTGGCTGGGACCCGACGGGAGTCTACACCTCCTTACGGTGGGCCTTCTCGTGGCTGCGGTCCCCTGGATGTGGCACATGCACCGCCGTTACGAGGCGGCCTACGGACGCGTACGTCACTCAAAAGGGCAGAGCGGCGGCCGCATCGGTCAATCTTCTCCGTCCCTGTTAACCTTTGGGGGCGTCCTCCTCTTTGGATTGTGCTGGATCGCAGTTGGGACCCTTTACATTCCCCATCACACGACGATCGGGGACAACCACTATCCTGTAATCATGACGGGCTGGCTTCTGCTTCTTGGCACCCTGCGCGCGCCCTTCGCGCGGCTGCGCTGGATATACGGGATTTCGGGGGGGCTTCTCTTCGTGGCCACGCTTCTTCCCCTCATGACCGACCACGTGATTCTGGTGCAGGCCCTGAACTACGGTCTGCTCGGGGCCGTCGTCGCAGGGGTGGGCGTGTACAACCATCGCTTACTGGTCGACACGCTCGGTCCGGTCACGGCCGGGGAGGGAGAGAGCCGATGAGCGAGAACGACGACGAGCCCTTCGAACGCCTCGCGGAGTTGGACAAGCTTATCCACGAGCCGGCCCGCCTCTCCATTCTCACGGCGCTTTCGTCGTGCGGGCAGGCCGACTTCCCGTTTCTCCGACGTCTGACGGGGCTTACGAAGGGGAACTTGTCGAGCCACCTGTCCCGTCTGGAGGAGGCAGGGCTGGTGGAGGTGGGGAAACACTTCGACGGCAAAACGCCGGTGACCACCGTCCAACTGAGCGAAAACGGACGGCAGACCATTGCGAAGTACTGGGACGAGCTCCAGACCCTCCGCGAGGACGCCAACCAATGGGACACGGAGGATGTAGATCCGGAGGACTGAGTTCCGCGGCGGCGCTCCGTGAAGAGTGGGGATTCGTTCCATTCGCTAGGCCGGATCGTCAGGCAGAAGGAAACAGATCTGCCGCACGGGCATGCCTAGTGAGCACGTTTGCGGAGGTGCGAATCGTCTGCGCTCATCCCCTGAATGGCGTCCGTGCTCTTTTCCCAAACACCGACTCAGAATGACGGATCGGATCGAGACCGACTGTGACGGCGACGTGGCGCTGACGGACGACTTGCCGGACGAGGCGGTCGTGTCTCCCACGGTGCAACTCCTCAAGGGCTTTGCCGACGCGACGCGCCTCCGCATTCTGTGCATGCTCCGTGGGCGGGAGGTGTGCGTGCACGAGATGGTCGAGGCGCTCGACATGAGCCAGTCCGCCGTGAGCCACCAGCTCCGCGTCCTTCGGGATGCGAGCCTCGTCTCGCACCGGCGGGATGGGCGGCACGTCTACTACCGCCTGGCCGACGATCACGTGCGGGAGATGCTGGAGAACGCCCTCTCGCACGGGGCCGAGGAGGCGTAGTGGAGGGGGCGGCTTGGGGGAAGGCCCCACAATTGCATCGAAGATGGACGAGGTCAGCGCGCTTCCTTACGTTGTTTGTACTCGCATGACGCCGCTTTCACAGCAGACCTCGCTCACATGCCGACTCCAACCTCTCCGCGACAGGACGTGCCCACCTCGTCAATGCCGATGCCCAACCCCACCCATCCGGTGGCGGGCCGCTCGGTGACGGACGAGGCCCCGACCTTTGACTGGACGCCGGTTCCCGACGCGGACACCTATCGCCTCCAGCTCGCCGCCACGGAGGCGTTCGAGACGATTTACTACGAGGACACCGTCGAGGGGCCCACGTCTGTGTCCCTCGCTGACGTGCTCCCCGATGACGCGGCCACAGTGGTGTGGCGCGTCCGGGCCGAGACGGGGGCCGAGGCCCCCTGGAGCACCCCGGCCCGCTTTGACGCATCGGGGGAACCGGACGACGCGGGAGCGTTTCTGGTCGACGCGCCGCCGGTGCCGATCCATCCCATTGATGGGGATGCTGTGGACGCCCGCGCGGCGGCCTTCACGTGGGAGTCGGTGCCCGGGGGCAGCGGCTACCAGCTGCAGGTCGGGCGAGACGAGTCGTTCGACGACCCGATCGTGGACCTTCCCTTCGATCAGACCACCACGCTCACCCTCTTCGAGATGCTGCCGACCGAGGCCTCGCCGCTCTACTGGCGCGTGCGGGCCCTTTTCCCGAATGACACGGAGGGGCCCTGGAGTGAGACGGCGGTCTTTGGGACCGATGAGACGACTGCTGACGTGGAGGAAGAGCCAAATGAGCCGGCCGCGGCGCCCGCGTCCAGAGAGTCCGGATCGCGCTCCATGAAAAACTCGCCGCTGGCCGCCGGCCCTGCTCAAGAGGCGCACACGAGCCAGGCGATGGCGATGACGTTTGTGCTGGTCCTCGTTCTGAGTTTTGTGGCAACAATTCTCGCCATCATGTGGCTGTGACTGGAGGCGCTCGCCTCTTCGTTTGACGTTCTGTCGATTCTCATTCCCAGCCTATTCTATGATTCAGCGCAGAACGGTAGGCGTTGTCGGCACCGGCAACGTCGGGACGGCCGCCGCGTACGCCCTCTTTAATCAGAGCCTGGCCAGCGAAATTCTCCTTCTCGACCAGGATATGCAACGGGCCGAGGGGGAGGCGATGGACCTGATGCACGGCCAGTTCCTGGTGGGAGGCGTGACCTGCCGGGCCGTCGAGTATCCAGCAATGAGCGAGGCGCAGGTCATCGTGCTTTCGGCCGGGGCCAGCCAGCAGTCCCCGGACGAGACGCGCCTCGATTTGCTTGCCCGCAACGCCCGGATTTTCCGGGAGATTATCGCAGAGCTCGATGAACACGCGCCCGAGGCCATTCTGCTGGTGGCCACCAATCCGGTCGACGTTCTGACCTATCTGTCGCAGGAGATGAGCGACCGGCCCAACGAGCGGATCATCGGGACCGGAACGCTGCTGGACACGGCGCGCTTCCGGGCCTTGCTTGGGCAGCACTACGGCGTGGATCCGCGCTCAGTGCATGCCTATATCCTCGGTGAGCACGGCGACACGGAGGTGCCCATCTGGAGCAACGCCACGATTGGCGGACAGAACATTCAGGGCCGCACTGTGCTCGGACAGGAATGGGAGCCCGAGACGATGCAGTCGATCTTCGAACAGGCCCGCAACGCCGCCTACGAGATTATCGATCGAAAAGGGCACACCGACTCGGCCATCGGGGTCGTGATCGCCCGCATCGTTCGGGCCATTCTGGAGGATCAGCAGAACGTGCTCCCGATCAGCGTGCGACCGCAGGGCGCGTACGGCATTACCGACGTATGCCTGAGCACGCCCTGCGCGGTGGGCATCGAGGGCGTCGAGAAGCACGTCGTTCCTGAACTGTCCGAGGACGAGAGCGAGGCGCTTCGGGCCTCGGCGCAGACCCTTCGCGAAAGCCGGGACGGACTCGAGCTGGACCTCTGATTCCGCGTTCTCGTTTCCCTGAGGGCACGTAATCTCTGCACATCGCTCTTTTCGGGGCCGTCCGCATCATGTCCAACTACCGTCTCGGTTTTGAAAGCCTCCCTCGTGAGGTCCACGAGCCCGACCTTCCCGTGAAGGGCGACCTGCCGGACTGGCTGACGGGCACCCTCATCCGCAACGGCCCCGCCCAGTTCGAGGTCGGCGACCAGGACTACAACCACTGGTTCGACGGGCACGCGATGCTGCACGCGTTCCGGATTGAGGGCGGGACGGTGGCGTACCGCAATCGCTTCCTGGAGACGCAGAGTCGGCAGGAGGCGCTGGAAGAGGGCGAGATCGTCCGCTCCGAGTTTGCCACAGACCCGTGCATGTCGATCTTTGGGCGCGTGATGAGCGTCTTCAACCCCAAGCCCACAGACAACGCTAGCATCAACGTGACGCGCATCGACGACGCCTACGTGGCCCTCACCGAGACACCCATTCCGGTGGCCTTCGACCCGGAGACGCTGGCGACGGCGGGGGTGGTGGACTACGAGGACGACCTGGACGCGCCGATGGCCACGGCCCACCCCCTCATGGAGCCGGACACGGAACGCACCATCACGTACCTCACGGAGTTTGGCCGACAGAGCAAATATCACGTCGCGGGCATTCCATCGCACAGCCGGTCGCGCGACCTTTTGGCGACGCTCGACGTGGACCGGCCTCGCTACATGCACAGCTTCGGGATGACGGAGCGGTACGTAATTCTGGCCGAGTGGCCGCTCGTCGTCGATCCGCTGGATCTTCTGCTTCGGGGAGCGCCGTTCATCGAGAACTTTGAGTGGGAGCCTACCCTCGGCACCCGCTTCCGGATCCTGCGGAAGGCGGATGGGGAGGAGGTGGCGACCTGCACAGCAGACGCGGCCTTTGCCTTCCACCACGTCAACGCCTTCGAGCGGGACGAGGAGGTAGTCTGCGACATCGTTACCTATCCGGACGCCTCCATCATCGACGATCTTTATCTCGATCGCCTTCGCAGCGACGAGCCCACGCCGGGCACCGGTCACCTCCGCCGCTACCGCCTCCCGCTCAATGGCGGAGCGGCCTCCTCCACGGTGCAGAGCGACGAGCGGCTGGAGCTCCCGCGCATCCGTGAAGATGTCGCCCGAGCCCAGCCGTACCAGTACGTCTACGGTGTGGGCGAGCAGGGAGCCGGAACTTTCACCGACCAGCTCGTGAAGATCGATGCCGAGACGGGTGCCGCGCAGACGTGGCACGAGCCTGGCACCTATCCGGGAGAACCAGTCTTCGTACCCCATCCGGAGGGATCAGCCGAGGACGACGGCGTAATTCTGTCCGTCGTGCTCGACCCTGCGGACGAGCGGTCGTTTCTGCTCGTCCTCGGCGCCGACTCGTTCGAAGAGCGGGCGCGAGCACCGGTGCCCCACGCCATTCCGTTCGGCTTCCACGGGCAGTTTTTCGACGGAGAGGAAGGGACGTGAGGAATCGTTCCCGGTTCGTTGAAATGGGAGCGAGCCGTGGCGCCTTGGTTACGGTTCCCTCGAACCACGCGTTCGAAACGGTAGGTTTCGGAAGCTACACTGGTCCTCTTCGAAACCGTGCCGTCTCACCGTGGTCCCTGACTTTCTGCTGCCCGAGTGGGTGCCCAACGCGCATCCCCTCATCGTGCACTTTCCCATCGCGCTCATCTTTGTCGCCGTCGCCGCCGACGCATTGGCGCTCTGGCTTGGCAAACGCTGGGAGACGGGCCAGGAGGTGGCGGTAGGGCTCTACGTGGCGACGGGCCTGAGCGCAATTGTGAGTTACTACAGCGGGACCTGGGCGATCGACACAGTGAATATCGCGACGCCCGGGGCCGCCCAAACCCTGTCCACCCACTCGTTCTGGGCGTGGTATACGATGGTGGTTACGGGTGGGTACGCGCTTGCTCGGACAGTCGGGTTGTTTGTGTCACAGGTTCGGGCGAGCCGTACCGTTCACGTCGTCCTCTTCGTTGTTGGGCTGGGCACCCTCTTCCCGCTCTACAAAACGGGGGAGAACGGCGGCGCGATGGTCTACAAGCGCGGTGTGGGCGTCACACGCATTCAGGAGGTGCCGGCCCCAGCAGATGCATCGCCGGACTCCACGACGCTGGACCCCGTTCAGTCATCGCAATCGACACCGGCTTCGGAGGGACCGTAACCCCCTGCGGCCACCAATTTCTCTTTCTTAGAAGGCGGCCAAGTCGCGGGCGGCGTCCAGGATGCCCTCGTCGCTGGGGAGCACAGCCCGCTCCAGTGAGTGGGCGAAGGGGATGGGCGTAAACTCGCCGGCGACGCGGCGGATGGGGGCGTCGAGGTACGTAAACGCGTCGTCGGCGATCTGAGCAGAAAGCTCGGCGCCGAAGCCGATGAACTCGTGGTCCTC
>CAZTDC010000139.1:5346-7860 GCA_964612165.1 uncultured Salinivenus sp. | reverse complement strand
CGAATACAGTCGGATAGAGGGGCAACGCGACCTAGCGAGATGCTACCTGTAGGGTGAAGATCACGTGGGGCTGATTTCGGGGATTGATAGCCAATCCTGAGTGGTCCTTGTGTGAGGAGTTTCTGAGGAAGGGAGAATCACACGGACAGACCTGCGGAGTCAAGTTTCTTGTGTGCCTCTAAACGAGGCGGACCGATACGGGGAGGACGGAGACTGGAAGGTAGTACGCGTTCGCGCTGGTTTTTCTTCCGGTCGAGGCAGTGGCCGAAGCACCTCAAGAGACGACCCGAGAATAACGGGATAACAGGACAAGATCCATCGCCAAACTGCGTACGCCGGTGAGTCCATTGTGGTTGTTGCACGGCGTTGAACGATCGGTGTAGGATTGAAATCGTCGTTTGCCGACCCTGGTTGAGGAGATTTGGCATCCCTTATGCATTCATCTCATTCCCTTTCCCCTCTTTCATGTATATCGCATCTCACGCACGTCGGGGGAGTCCTCACATGCGACACGTTCCGAGAATTCTTTCGATCTGGGTGGTTCTTGGGCTTTTGGGATTGACAGCTCCCGAAGCCTCGGCCCAGCAGGCCGACAGCCTGCAGCGCGCGAGGTCGCTTTACCAAACGGCCAAAACGGCCTACGAGGAGAAGCAATACGAGGCGTCCATCAACACCCTGGAGCAGATCGAGGAGCTGCTTGCGAATCGGAGGGGACCCTCGGTTGACACGCTCCGCGCCCTGCGTCTCGCGCTTCTGTCGAAGGCCCAGTACCATGTTGGAGAGCTCGGCGGGGCCCAGCGGGCGCACATCAAGATGACGAAGATCGGGGCGGTGCCGCCCATACTTACGACGGACGAGATGGCCGATCATCGGCAACAGGTAGAGGCGACGTTAATGAAAGAATTGCCGCAAGCAGTGCAGGAATCGATCCGAACGGCTGCGACGATGGACAAGCTCAATCTGTCCGACCGCGACTTGGTCGGTCTTCCAGACAGTATCGGGCAACTCACCGATCTGCGCCGACTTTCTCTCCGGAGAAACGATTTGTCCGCGCTTCCGGAGACCATTGGTCAGCTTTCTCATCTCGAAGAACTCGACCTCCGAGGAAATCAATTGACTACGCTTCCAGAGAGCATCGGGCAGCTCTCCGACCTCGAAGTACTAGAGCTGGGAGAAAATAAATTGATCGAGCTTCCCAACAGCATCGGGCAACTCGAAAATCTGCGCCGGCTTGGTCTTAGGAACAATGATCTATCCATAGTGCCGGAGAGCGTCGGTCAGCTCCCTCTTCTGAATGGACCGGACGGACTGGACATATCGGGGAATTCTGCCTCGTTGAATCGTCAGCCACTGATGCTACGTGACAGCACCGAAGTTGACGGTTCGTGGGTTCGGCAGACGGCGCAGGTTCTTGTTCCCATCGAGGATAGGTCCGTCAGAATCTTTGTGGACGAACTGACAAGGGGACTCTCCCGGCGAGATTCCCTTCAAGATTCTCTGACCGTAAGGCGCGGTCCCGCTCAACCAAAGCAACCCCTCTCTGAGCTTCGGACTGAATTGATCAATGAGGAAGGCATCGTACTGTCGGCGGCAAGCCACGTACGAATCGACTATGAGTTCAGAAAAACCGAACGCGGGTTTGAGGAGAAGATCCAGGCGATTCACTTTTTCTATCGGCTGGAGTCAGAGAATAAGGAGGATATTCCGCTTCTCTACGTGGACGGGCAAAAGCCGTGGGTTCAAGACCTCTTTATCGACGTGACGGGACACTACCATCCTCACCATCCCCGACGCAAAGTTCGGCGGGCCGAGATGGCGTTTGCTCGCGTGGTAGAGGGAAAGAACACAATACTTCTTCAGATTGGGGGGAGAGAGGTCCGCGAGGGCTTTGAGTGGAAAAAGCAGAAGTTCATCCAGAAAATTAAGCGCCTGACGTACGAGAGATAACTATTAGTTCAGGTGAACGTCCCGGCTTCTGCGAGGCCATCTCGGAGTGAGTGTTGAGCGCCGGTCCCTTTTTTGACTGACCAAGTCACCCTTTTCTTTTGACATCAACTCAAACCATGCCCAGGCGACGTTTCGAGTCTCTTTCGCGCGTTCCCCAAACTGAACCGCTTCTAGAGCCGACAGCAGTGCGGTCCAAAGGCGCGCCCCTGCTTCTCACCGCGCTTTTGCTCTTGGGCCTGTTTGTCCCTCGGACTGCCCATGCCCAGCTCCCGCAGCGGACCATTGTCGAAGACCACATGGTGAACCTGGGCTCCGTCGAGACATCGGACCTGGACGGGGATGGGGACATTGACGTGCTTTTCGTCTATGACGACAAGATTGCGTGGTACGAAAATCGGGGTGGGGAAATCGGGATGGACGAAAACGGATTCGGAGAGCATCAGGTGATCACCACGAAGGTGGATAACCCCCGATCGGTCACCGCGTCGGATCTGGATGGGGACGGAGACAAGGATCTACTTTTTGCCGACGTAGGGAGCGACGAAATCGTGTGGTACGAAAACCGGA
>CAZTDC010000139.1:0-5246 GCA_964612165.1 uncultured Salinivenus sp. | reverse complement strand
TCACCGCATCGGACCTGGACGGGGACGGAGACAAAGACGTGCTTTTTTCCCTAGGGAATACACTCCAACCTCCGGCAGGCAAAGAAAACTGGGACAGCAAGATCGCCTGGTGTGAGAACCGGGTTGGGAAGAGCGGAGCTGATGGTCCCGGATTCAGTGAGAAGCAGGTGATCACAACAGAGGTGGGGGCCGCCCCCCTGCTCACCGCATCGGACCTGGATGGGGATGGGGACAGCGACGTGCTTCTTGCCGAGGAAGGCAAAGTTGCGTGGTATGAGAACCAAAATGGGGAGAGCGGGGCCGGCGGCGGCAACGGATTCGGTGAGCAGCAGGTGATCACCACGAAAATGGAGGAGGTTGAACTGGTTACCGCGTCGGACCTGAACGGGGACGACGACATCGACGTGCTTGCTGCCTCCAACAACAAAGTCGCGTGGTATGAGAATCAGGTTGGGGAGAGCGGGACCAACGGCCGATTCGGGAGGCAGCAGCTAGTCACGACTCACGTGGAATACCTACGATCGGTCACCGCGTCGGACCTGGACGGGGATGGTGACGAAGACCTGCTTTTTGCCGATTGGGGGGACGACAAAATCGCGTGGTACGAAAACCGGGTCGGTGGAGGTCACGGCAACGTGTTTGGGAATCCGCAAGAGATCACTCCCCGAACGGACGTTCCAGCTGCCGCTGAATCGGCAGATTTGGATGGGGACGGGGACGAAGACGTGTTCGCTGCTTTTAAAGGCAATGTGATCGCCTGGTATGAAAACCAGATCGGGAAAAGGGAGGCCGATGGCGACGGGTTTGGGGAGAAGCAGGTGATCACTACCAAGGTGGATAATCCCCAATCGGTCACCGCGTCGGACCTGGACGGGGACGGGGATAAGGACGTCCTCTCTGCCTCCACTGAGGACGACAAGATCGCGTGGTACGAGAACCGGATGGGGAAGAGCGGGACCGACGACGGATTCGGGCGGCAACAGGTGATTTCCACAGAGGTGTACGAACCGGAATCTGTTACCGTGTCGGATCTGGACGGGGACGGAGACGAGGATGTGCTTTCTTCCTCCTCGAGGAAGGACAAGATCGCGTGGTATGAGAACCGAAACGGGGAGAGCGGGACCGACGAGGACGGGTTCGGGACCCAGCAGGTGGTCACCACCAAGGGAGAGATCCAGGCGGTCGCCGCGTCGGATTTGGACGGGGACGGAGACGTGGACGTGCTTACTGTCTCCGAAGTGCTTACTGCCTCCGAAGACAAAGTCGCGTGGCACGAGAACCGGATTGGGGAGAGCGGGACCGACGACGGATTCGGGCGGCAACAGGTGATTTCCACAGAGGTGTACGACCCGGAATCGGTCGTTACGTCGGACCTGGATGGGGATGGAAACGAGGATGTCCTTTCTGCCTCCAGTACCGAGATTGCGTGGTACGAAAACCGGGTTGGGTCAAATGGGGCCGGTGGTGAGGGATTCGGGGAGCAGCGGGTGATTACCACTGATGCGGAGGATGCCCATATGGTCACTACGTCGGACTTGGACGGAGACAGAGACGAGGACGTGCTCTCTGTTTTCTGGTACGATGAGGAAATTGCGTGGCACGAGAACCAGATTGAGGAGAGCGGGACCGACGACGGATTCGCGAAGCCGCGGGTCATCACCACCGGTGTGGAGAACCCCTCGTTGATCGCTGCCTCATACAGATTATCAATGTCCTTATCGGATCTGGATGGTGATGGAGACGAGGACGTGCTTACTGCCGACGGCGAAACAGTCGCGTGGCATGAGAACCGATCGATAAAAACAGTAGCCGTGGCCGTGCGAGGTGTGCTGTCGAAGGCGACGGCGGCCTACGAGGACGATCGAAATGAGAGGACCATTGAGTACCTGGAACGGGTCGAGGAGCTCTTGGGCGGCTGGGACGCGCCATCGGCGGACTCGCTTCGGGCGCGGCGACTTGCGCTTCTTTCGCAGGCCCAGTACCAGAGGGGCGAGCTCGGCGGGGCTCAGCGAGCGCTTCTCAAGATGGAGGCGACCGGTGCAGTGCCGCAGGGCCTTGTGAAGGAGACGACCGATCATCGTCGGCGGGTAGAGACGGCGCTGATGGAGGCGCTGCCGAAAGCGGTACGCGAGTCGATCCGGACTGCCGCAACGATAGATACCCTCAATCTGTCCGAGGTCGAGTCCCGACGGGATGATGCCAACCATCGCTTGAATGCACTTCCGGACAGCATCGGTCGAGTCGCGCCCCGTCGCAGCGTCGATCTTTCCGGCAATGATCTGTCCAGCCTTCCCGAGAGCATTTGGCAGTGGACGGAGGTGCGGGAATTGGATTTATCCCACAACCGTTTCGGATCTGTGCCGAAGAGCATTGCGCAGCTCTCGAATCTTCGGGAGCTGGACCTGTCGGGGAATCGCTTGACCGAACTGCCGGCCAGCATTGGCCGACTCAACAATTTGCGCCGGCTTGACCTCTCAGAAAATGCTCTGTCCGGGCTTCCGGATGGCATCGACCAACTCTCTAATCTTCGCCGACTGGACCTTTCGGGAACGAAACTGGATAGCCTGTCGCCAAGGATCGAGCAACTCACCAGCTTGAGGAGGCTGGACATCTCGCACAACGGGCTCACCGAGATTCCGGTCCGTATTGGACAGCTCACGCGTCTGCGTCGGCTCGATCTTTCGTCCAATGACCTGTCCGGGCTTCCGAACGGCATCGACCAACTTCCCAATCTCCGCCGACTGGACCTTTCGCGGACGGAACTGGACAGCCTGCCGTCAAGGATCGGTCAACTCACCAGCTTGAGGAGGCTGGACGTATCGAACAACGGACTCACCGAGATTCCGGCCCGTGTTGGACGGCTCACCAACCTGCGTCGGCTCGATCTCTCGGGCAACTATCTGACCGATCTCCTGAGCCCCATCAGTCGACTTTCCAATCTTCGTCGGCTCGATCTCTCGTACAATAATCTGTCCGGAGTGCCGTCCAGTATCGGCCAGCTCACGCGTCTGCGTCGACTCGATCTTTCGCTCAACAACCTATCCGCACTACCAAGCAGCATCGACCAGCTTACCGGCTTGAGAAGGCTGGACGTATCGAACAACGGGCCAACCGAGCTGGGGAACCTGAACGTTTCCGACAGCACGACGGTCGTCCGTAGAGACTCCTCCGGTTATTCTCAATCGTGGCGAAGCGACTTTTCCGGTAATCCTCGTTGGATGGAAACTGCCCAGGTCCTTATACCAATTGAGGAAGAGCGTCATCCTGCGCGGGTATTTTTGGACACGCTCACACAGGTCGTATCGCGAACCGATTCCGTAATGGTGATGCGCAGTCCTGCACATCCGGAAGAGCAATCCCTTGAAGCGCTTCGGGATCGGCTGATCAATACGGCGGGGATCGACCTGTCATCAGCAACTCACGCACGTGTAGATTACCAATTCCTCATCGCCGATGGTGAATTTGAGGAACGGATACGTGGCATTCAGTTTTTGTATCGACCGGGGCCGGATCAGAAGACCTTTCCGCCTCTGCAGGAGGCCGTTCCGCTTCTGTTCGTGAACGGGCAGAACCCGTGGGTCCAAGATGTTTTACGGAACAAGTCCCCATCTACCATCCACCAGATGCACCATGGTGCCTCTCCATTCAAGGGGGTACTGAGGTTTGCTCGCATGGCGCAAGATGGGCACATAATTCGGATTGCCGGACGGCCGGTTTGGGAGGGATTTGCAGGAAAGAAGCGGCGGCTGATTCAGAAGATCCAGCGGCTTACCTATCAGTCAAACTAGGTCGAACCCGAGAGACAATCGGGTCTTTTGGGAATTAGGGCCTCAGGATATTGAAGGTAGGTATCGACTCAAAATCCGCCTACACAGCCCGGATTTTTACCGCTGATTATAACAACCGATAATGCGGGGTTATCGGTTGTTATCCGGGGCGATTGTCGCTATTCTGTAAGCCCCCGAATCGTCCATTGCTGGGTCTCCAGTACTGGGTATCCAACACTGGGTCTCCAACACACTGGGCCTGCAATACGCTGGTCCTCCAACCAACACGCCTGGGCTATGAATTCGCTGCTCCAGTATCTCGTTCGCGGCCTCGGCCTGATGGCGTCGCTGGGCCTGTTTCTACTGACCCTCGTCGTGATGGTGTATGCCTTCGTCGAAGGAAGCGTCGTCGCCGCCGAGATCTTGCAGTTTTCCGGCTCGGAGCAGGCTGTCATCTACGACACGATGACGGTGGTGGACCTCTTCCTTCTAAGCTTCAGTGTCCTGATCGCCTCGGTGGGCATCTACGAGCTGTTCGTCGGGGTGCTGCCCGGCATGCCCGCATGGCTGCGGATGGAGGATCTGGAGTCGCTGAAGGGCGTGCTCGTCAAGACGGTGATCGTGGTGCTGGGGATCTCGTTTATGGGCCGCGTGGTGACCTGGAACGGAGAGGAGAACTTACTGAACTACGGTATCGCCATCGGGGCTGTCGTTGCGGCGCTGAGCTTCTTCCTAAGCGTGAAAAGCGACTGAGCACAGAAAGCGACTGAGCAAAAAAGCGATTGAACACAGAAAGCGGCGGTGCCCCAACAGAAAGGGACAGCAGAGGCGCCGGTTTTAGCGGCCCAACAGAATGGCCACGTGGAATACTTCGGCTTTGAAGGAGACCTTGGGGGGAGGAGCAACCTCGCCTAGCCGCCCGGGCCGCGGGCCAACCTCGAGATGGCTCGACTCCCCGGCCGCCCACGCTTTTTGCAGGAAAAGCCTTCTCGGGAAAAGCCTTCTCGGGAAACGGCTTCTCGGAATGGCGGCTCCGAAAAGAGTTCTCCAAAGAAAAGCAGTGAAGACTAATCAACCCGCCTCAAAGGGATCAGCCTCATAAGTCATGACCGACGACCCAGACGCCCCGGCCGAGGATTCCGGCAAGCTAGCCCCACCACCCCTCTCTGAGATCGGAAAAGATCGCCTCAGCGCGGGGGATGGCCCAGACGGAGGCTCTGAGAGCACGTCCGAATCGGAGGCTTTGGAAGATCCCGAGCGCCTTCGTGAGCTTCAGGAGAGTCTCGGCCGCCTGGAGGACTTTGCTTCCCAGGCCCAGGCGGAAAACACCATTCGGGCCTACGCGGCTGATTTGGAGGACTTTCGGCACTGGTGCAAGAAAATGGATCGGGAGTGGCTACCGGCGGGGCCCGAAACCGTTGGGCTCTACCTCGGCGCCCGGGCCGATGAGCTGAGCCTCGCTACCCTCGAGAGGCGTCT
>CAZTDC010000138.1:0-7872 GCA_964612165.1 uncultured Salinivenus sp. | reverse complement strand
GCCGGTTTGCAATATCTGATACCTGCCGGCCAGGGATTTCGGAGTTGAAATGAGCGAGTTCGGACTCGCTCAGCGTCTCCCGAGCGAACCACCCTCATGTATAAGAATCCGCACAAACCAAATTCTGACATTCTTCCCCGTGAAAGGTGACATGTCAGATTTGACGGGGGAAAATGTCAGATCTCAGGGTTCGAAGTGGGGCTGCGCTTGTCTTTACTACAGTACACGGCCTACGTGGCCGGGCGCGCCGGTCGCTCCGAGGGTCCGTCTTCCGGTTTTCAGGGGGAGCGATTCCCGATTGGGCCTAGGCTCCGCGTCTCGGATTCCTGCCCGCAGGCGCCCCCTCGCTAAGGAGATCGGTCTCGGTTCGCCTGCTCGTTCCTCTCCTTCACAGTGGATCTCTGCGATATGTCCCGTTTTTCGTCTCTTTTGCCCACCGTTCCCTCGTTCCTGGTCGACGCCGCGGGCGGGGGGCGACTTCTCACCGGCGCGCTCGTCTGCGCTGGAATGCTCGGACTCGCCCCGATCACGGCGGTCGGGCAGGAAACCGGCACCTCTTCCTGCAGTGAGCCGAGCCCCTGTCCGGCGACCGATACCACGCAGAATCCCGAGGTGACCTGCGTTGAGCAGGAGACGACCGCCGAAGACGACCTTGTCCTGCACCTCTACGGCCGGCACCTGGCGAAGGAGGACACCCCCCCAGCCCAACTCATTTACCGGAAACGCGGGAGGAGCGGTCGAGGGGGGCGCACCAACGACGACTTCGAGGTCAAATCCCGCTGTCACGTCGCGACGACCCTCCAGTCCGGCATGGGCGCCATTCCCGTCGGGGCAGACTCGCTCGAGTTGCGCCTGCAGCGGGAGCCGCCCACGCGGGAAGCGCTCCAGGAGGGGGGGAAGGGAACCGTGTCGGACTGGCACTACATCGCGATTCCCAACCGGTAGTCGACCGCGTCTGCACGTCACCCCCGCGGCCAAAACGGAGGAAAAGGCTCCTTCGAGACCGCCAAGACGAGGCACCTGACGATCGCGCGGCAGGGCGGTCGCGTTCGCGTTCATTCAATCTCTCACAGTTTCAAACCCTTCCAGATGATACCACGGATCTCGCCTGATTCGATTCCACAATGGGGGCCACAAGACAGTGGCCCGCCCCGAGACGGGAAGCGGACCCGAACGCATCAGCTCCGGTTCCCTCTCCTGCTCGCTCTTTTGTCGTGCCTCGTGCTCGGGGCCTGCGGGACGGGGACGGACTCCGCCGAAACAAGCTCCCCGGATCCGTCCAAGACGACGTCAGCCCTCTCCGCCGCGGGTGCCCTGCAGGTCCTCACCGAGCGGTACCGGTCGGTGGCGCCGAACGATGGGCTCGAAAGCGACAGTGTGTTCTTTCTGATTCCGGAGAAGAAGGGGTACGAGCTAAACGCTCCTCTGGCCATCGACGCGCGGGACCCCGACACCCTCGATGAATCGGCGGCCCTGATCGACGATTCGCTGGCGGCCGGCACGAGGGTCGACAGCTACCTTCTTCACCTCGACAAGATTGGATCCAGCTCCAGCGACGTCCGGCTAAAGGGAACGGTTCAGCTTCCGGGTCGCCTCCTGGGCCTCATCACGACGGGGGAGCACCTCGATGCCAGCGATGGGCAGCTCGGCGTCTCCAGAATCCAGTATCCGGACCCGGGCTCGGCCCGCGCCTCCGAGATCGATCGAAGAGGCGACCGGGTCGTCATCGGCCCGGACCGGCAGACCCTCACGTTCGATCTCCAGACGACCGTGAGCGCCGATCACATGCGCATCCTGATTTCGTCGCGGTAGCCGTTCCCAACCAAAAGCAGGTCGGCATCGTGGGGCTTTACGCCTCGTCCTTTTGATCCTCCACACCTCCGTTTCTCGCATGCTGACATCTCCAGACGATACCCATTTTCAGTTTTACGAGGAATGGGGCGTTCCGTCTCGTCTCGGTCCGCTTCAGCTAACCGGGGCGATCCTCGCGGTGCTTCTGCTGGTGGGCAACACCACCGGCTGTCGGCAGCAGAGCGCGACGAAAAGCACACCCCGAGCAGTCGACACCAGCGCGATCCAGGCGGCGCTCGACAGCCTCCGATTCAATCTCCAGTCCTGGGTGCTCGGGGAAGACGTGTCGTCAGTAGCCGAGGCATATACGCCGGACGCAATCGTATCGGTGCCCGGTCGCCCGCCCATCGAGGGCCGCGATTCGATTCGGGCCGCTTTCCAGTCTTTATCCGGGTCGGTGTCGGAATTTGAGCTGGAGTCGACCGATAGTCAGGTTTTGAGTTCTACACATGCGTATCAGTACGGAATCGTGAGGCTGGTACAGGACGAGGACCGGGGCAGAAACCGATACACGTATTTGGCACTGGTGAAACGAACTGGCCCTGAATGGAAGATTCACCGGGCATCGATCAGTGCCGATCAATCCCTCCCCGGAGGTCGGCAGCGGAATGCCCTCGACGATTCTTCGGACGCGACCGTAGCAGCCGTTTACCTGGGAGGAGTGGGCGTGCTTCCGCTGGCTCTGTTCGAAGACGGCACGGTGCGGGACGTTTCACCCGTGACGGAAAGCGACACGCTTCGCCAGCCGAACATCCAGCAAATTCTCAATCGGCACACCCGCTATTTCATAGACGCCCCCCCGCGCATCTATGAAGTTGACACTCTCCAAAGAGGGGAGGGGGCAGGCTTAAATCCGCTCGTTGGAGCGGGCAACGTGGTGAGCACGGTTTCCTTCGATCCCAGCCCGGTTCGCTCGAGCGCAGCCCGGCAGGAACGACTGGCGTTCAGTACGTCCTCGACCTCAAAGGACTCCCTCCGCACCCTCCTTCCCCTCTCGGACACCACGCTGACCTCGGCCCAGCGCGATACCATTGCCGCCCACGTTCGCACTGCGCTGGTGCAGGAGGCCGCCACGCACCGGAAGCGTAGCGAACCGACGACAAAGACCTCCCGGGGGATCTCTGATCGGACCGAATCGGGCAGTGAGTTAACGATGGACGTGACGTCCGGCGATTTCGACGGGGACGGTTCGACGGAGTACATGGCACTTGCTGATCGCTCCTTTGAGGTGGTGACCGGGACCCTTGCCGAGGCGGAGACGGATTCTGCGAAGGCCCAGAAAAACTTTGAGATGGGGTGCAAGGTCGGTTCGGGAGAAGGAACGATCGTCGACGCCCCTTCTGATTCCCTCGCCCGCCTCTGCGTTCAATCTCATAAGCAGGTCGGCAGCGTTGTTGGCCGACTGGCAGAGGGGCGCTGGTCAACCGTTGCGTTTTCTCTGTGGGCGGGTCGCTATGGTCGATCCCTCCATGCCCTCAACGTAAATGGAGAAGGGGCGCCCGAACTCCTCGTGGAGATTGCCGGGTCCGGACATGTGACATGGAAGCTCCTTCGGTATCAAAAGGGAGCGTTTGAGGCGGTTGCCAGCTATGGCAGCGGCAGTTGATTTTCGACCGTTCCGGGGGACACGACCCACCCGTGGGCGTCGTCCCGCTACGGACCAGCGAGAGGTCGTTTGCTCGTTGCTACGCCGTAGCGGGGGGCGCCTCCTCCGGGTAGGCGGACGGAGGGCACCCGAACCGGTCCTTGAAGTGCTTAGCGAACGTCTCGGGCGTGCCGAAGCCGACCTCGTAGGCTACCTCAGCAACCGTGCCCGCCTCTTCCTCCAGCAGTTGCCGCGCCACGGTGAGGCGGTAGGTCCGAATAAACTCCGCCGGGGTCTTGTCGGTCAGTCGTTTCATCTTGCGATGGAGTTGACGGGGACTGATGCCCACGTTGGCGGAAAGGTCCTCGACCGTGAAATCAGCGTGGGAGAGATGGGCCTCAATGGTGTCGACGACCCGGTCGAGGAACTCCTCGTCGGCCGAACTGACATCGACCTCGGGCCGCAGTAGAGCCGGCTCCTCCCGAGCGTCTCCGGTCCTGGAGGTTGCCCGGAGCCGCTCCAGGCGGGCCGTCAGCACGTCGACGGAAAAGGGCTTCGTCACGTAGGCATCCGCTCCGGCCTCCAGTCCGTTGATGGCATCCTCTTCGGCCGCCCGGGCCGTGAGCATAAGAATCGGGACCTCCCGAAGCGCCTCCTCCCCCCGAATTCGCCTGCACAGCTCGATCCCGCCCATCTCCGGCATCATCAGGTCCGCAAGGATGAGGTCCGGAGTCGTTTCCTGCGCCTTTGTCAAGCCCTCCGCCCCGTCGGCCGCCTCAACGATCCGGTACGTGTCGGAGAGGTGCCGGCGGAGGTAGGCGCGCACGTCGGCGTTGTCCTCCACGAGCAGGAGCAGGGGCCCGTCGTCATCGGCGGGGACGCCGTCGCCTGAGGGAGAGGAGGCAGCGTCCATAGGCGCAATCGGGGGTGCCGCCGTCCGTTCAGGCTCCTCTTCGGAATCGACCCCGTCCGGGGCAGCGGGGGGAAGCGGGAGACGCACGGTAAAGGTGCTGCCCTCGCCGGGTGTGCTGTCGAGAGCAATGGTGCCGCCGTGCAGCTCCGCGTATTCACGGGCTAGGGCGAGCCCAATGCCGGTGCCTTCCCGGTCGCTCGTCGGGGCCTCGGCGTGGGCGAAGCGTTCAAAGAGCTCGTCCTGTTTCCCGGGGGGGATGCCGCGTCCGGTGTCGACGACGCACAGGACGGCCTGGGGCGGGTCGCCCTCTTCTACGTCGAGGCACACCCGCACCGTGCCCCCTTCGGAGGTATTTTCCAGGGCATTCGTCAGCAGGTTGCCCACAATTTTATCGACCTTCTCGAAGTCGAGCCGACCGCACTGTTCGTCGACGGTAGTGTCCAGCTGAAGGGTGACGCCTCGCCGCTCGGCCAGGGGGATGTAGGAGCGGGTGAGGCGGCGAAGGTGAGCGACGAGGTCGACCGGTTCGCGGTCGAGTTCGGGCTCCGTCGTGTCAAGCCGGGCGAGATCCAGAAGCTGCTCGGTAAGCCGGTGAAGTTGATCGACGTTGCTCTGCATGAGTTCGTGCTGTCGCTGTACGGGGGGAGGCACATCGCCGAAGGCGCCGTCAAGGAGGTCCTGCAGAGTGCCCTGGAGAATGGTGAGCGGGGTGCGCAGCTCATGACTGATGTTGGCGAAGAAGCGGCTCTTCTCTTCGTCGATGGCTTCGAGGCGCTCGGCCTGTGCTTCGGTCTTCCGTTTCTCCTCGGCCAGGCGCTCGGTGCGCTCATTCACGAGGCGTTGCAGCTTTTCTTTGCGCCGTCGCAGAGCACGGGTTCGCCAGGCGTAGACGGCCCCAATGAGACCGAAGACGCCCAGGGCGACAAGCAGGCGAAACCATCCCGTCTCGTAGAAACGCGGGATAATCGTAAAGCGGAGGGGCCTGTCGAACGTGTACCAGGTCTCCCCGTTGAGCGTCGCCTGGACCTCAAAGAGATGAGGGCCGGCATCAAGAGTGGTGAACTCGGCGCTCAAGCGGCCCCGTGCGGGGGTCCACGCTTTGTCGTCCAGTCGGTATCGAAACGACAGGTCGTCGGCGTGTTGGAGCGAGACGGCGGAAAAGTCGAGAGTGACCCGTGAGGTGAAAGGGTCGAGTCGGAGGGAATCGAGCGGCTGCGGCGTCCCGTTGGCCCGAACTTCGGTTACGCGGAGGGGGATGGAGTTGGGGGCAGTAAGCCACGGGTCTTGAGGGTCGACGGTCGTAAGGCCCTTCCTCGTGGGAATCCAGAGCCGCCCCGACGGATCCTGTGTGATGGCGGGCTGGACGTTGCCCGTGCATTCTGGTGTCGGCATCCCGTCATCTTCGTCAAAGGTTTGTGTATAGAGGTGGTCGCGGCGTCCGGCGGCGACGGCTTCGACCTGAGATCGAGACACGCGAACGACGCCGTTGTTCGATGTCATCCAGAAGGTGCCCGATGGTGCCTCTCGGAGGGTGTGGATCGTATCGCTGGGTAGGCCTTCCTCGGTCGTCACCGCAGTGAAGTGGTTGCCCTCGAAGCGGGCGATGCCCGCTCCGTGGGTGGCAATCCAGAGCGCCCCGTCACTCGTCTCGTATACGTCGCTGACGTGTGCGTGAGGAACCCCGTCGTCCGTGTCATACCACGTGAGCGAACCTTCGTGGTATTGGGCAACCCCCTTCGAAACGGTCCCGACCCAAAATGTGCCTTCGTTAGTTTGGTGAAGCGCACGGATCGAAGCCGAAAGGCGCTCGGCGGTCAGGAGCTGTTGGAGCGAGTCATTGCGGTATCGGTAGACGCCCATTTGATCGGTGCCGACCCAGACGCTTCCCGTCGAGTCCCGATGGAGAACCCGAGCGCGACGGACACTTGCTCCGTCGATCGTACGGACTTCTTCAAACTTTTCTTCCCGGCGCCGAAGTAGTGCGGACGGTGTAGTTGCCCATACCGCGCCGGTCTGGTCCCGAATGATGGACCAGACAGAATGCCCCTGTTGGCTCGGCGGCAAAGGGACGGTCGAGACTGTTGATCCATCGATTTGGAGAATACCATCCGGAGACGCGCCGGCCCACACCGTTCTCTGATTGTCGGCGTACACGCTGCGAACTGCAGGACTGCTCGTTGGAGCCTCGTCCACGTGATGAAAAAGGCGGGGGCGAAGTCGAATCAGTCCTTTGCTTTTCGTGCCGATCCACCATTGTCCGACGTCGTCCTGAAGGAGGACATTCAGATTTTCGGGAAGAGGGGACTCTGTCTGCACGCGGTGGAGCGACGAGTCGGCAAATCGGAAAAGACCGTTCTGATTCGTGTTCATCCAAACCGCTCCCGACGGGGCGATTCGGAAGGCATGCACGCGGCCGATGTCGAAAGAATACCGAGTCACCTTCCCGTTGTCGATGGAGGCGAGATGATTGGTCAACGTGACCCAGAGGGGACCCCCCTTCTTCTGCAACCCAAGAATCTTTTCCTGTCCCTCCGCCAGGGAGAACGGCCGCGTAAAGGTACCGTCGTGGTAGAGCAGGAGATAGGAGTCGACGGCCACCCAGGCGGAATCTGAGCTCATTCCCTCTACGTTTCCGACGCGATGGTCGTTGAGACTATCGGGCAACGGGATTTGCGTCGCGCTGGTGTCCGACGCGCGGTACAGTCCGCCCCGTCCCGCTGCCCAGATTGTGCCACCTGGGACTGCATCCATGCTCGTCAGCCGGGCCTTGCCGGAAAGGGACATGAACTGGCCGTCGTCCCGAATGGCCAATCCTTTCTCCGTGGCAATCCAGAGTCGGCCCTCCGAGGACAGTTCGAGTGCGAGGATTGTATTGCTCGGGAGTCCCGGTGTCGTGGCGGCATTGAATCGCGTAAACGAGTATCCGTCAAAGCGAGTCAATCCCCCCGTTGTGCCGATCCACAGGTGTCCTACTTCATCCTTCGCGAGGCCCGAAATCTGGGACAGACCGTGGACCGCTGGCCACCGCCGGACGAGATAAGTGGTCGAATCGGCAGAGGGGGGGGCTGCTATGGAGTGAAGGGGAGAGGGGGGCGAGTCCGGTGCGGGGTCGGTGCCACGGTGGGCAGCGAGGGTCCCCTCGATCGCGCTTATCGCGCTCATAGCAAGCAGCGCACAGAGAAGTGGGAGACGGAGATGCAAGTGCACGGCAAAAGGAAGAGAGATGAAGAGAAGCCGAACAGATCAGCCGGGTCTGTCACGCCGTGTTGACCGCCGGGTAAAAGAAACTGCCTGTGCGTCAGGCCCGTCTCGTGTTCTCCGGCAGGACGTGATAGACACCGGGAAGAGACGGTTTATCAAAGTGACGGCTATTTCTCACCCCCATTTCTTAGATTGTATGAAACGATTGACTCTGAAGGTTCCAAAATCGTCACAATGTGACCAAGAGAAACGTTGCGTTTCAAAACGCAATCGCTCCAAACTACTTTCAGGGATACAGCGAAGAGACGTAGGGGGGCGCTAG
>CAZTDC010000137.1:0-7922 GCA_964612165.1 uncultured Salinivenus sp. | reverse complement strand
TCTCCGGACGTTGTTTCACGTAATCGGCCAGGTGCTGGACGAGACGTTCGCCACGACTGAGGGGCGAGTGCGTCACGGTCGCCACGTCGCCGCCGGCAGCGAACTCTTCCATCCCGGGCTCTCGGAGACTGTCCGCAAACTGTGCGACCTGAAATTCCGAGTGGTCCCGGAGAATCTCGTTGCACGCCCTGACGCTGGTCGCGAGGCCGTAGTGCCGGATCTTCCCCTCTCGGACACACCGGTCGAGGAAAGACCGGAGCTCCGGATCCCTTGCGTCTGTGGGACGGCACTCGTGCAGAAGAAGGATGTCGACGTAGTCCGTGCCAAGTTTGCGGAGGCTCGTCTCCAGGCTCTCTCGCACGTCGTCGACCTCGAACCGCCCGTGGGACGCCTCCGTGGCTCCGCTCTGCACAGCTGAATTCCGAAGCGCGTCGCGCACGCGCTGCGGCACCCAGGAAAGCACCCTGCGCACCACCGGCAACGCCGTCCGCAGAAGCCCGTTGTGCGACGGGGGTGCAAGGCCGACCTTCGTCGCGACGATCACCTCACTGCGCCGCCCGTGCAGGAAGTCCCCGAGCACGGCCTCCGCCTCCCCGTATCCGTAGGACCGAGCGATGTCAAAGTAGTTGACTCCCAGATCGTAGGCTCGCTCCAGGGCCTCTAGCGCCGTATCCCGGTCCACGCGGCCCTTGATCGATGCACACCCGAACCCAAGGGCGGAGGCACGCAGATCGGTTCCAGGAAGCTCTACGTAACGCATATTAGGCGACCGGTTCGCGTCGGGAGTTCGCCGCGCCCACCGTCTGTTGAAGTCGGTCGGCGAGCATTTCGGCGAAGCAGAGCATGCTGAAGGTGGGATTCGCCGTGCCGGCCGTGGGAAAGACGGCGGTGCTTAAGACGCTGAGGTTCTGTGTGCCACGCACACGGAGCTCAGGATCAACCACTGCCTCCTGACTTTTTCCCAGGTGACACACCCCGACCGGATGGTACGCATCGTGCGGCTTTCGGTCCGCAACGGTCTCTGATGCAGGCTCGAGCTCGGGCAGCCCGTGCTCTGGCCCTGGCCACCGATTCAGGAAACGGCGCGCCGCCCGGCGGATCGCGTCGTAGTCGGCGTCGCGAATCTTCCACTGGATGATAGGAACGGGGCGACCATGCTCGTCCTCGCGGTCGCCAAGACGGATTTGGTTCTGGGCGCTTGGGCGCTGCTCGACGTCCAGCTGCAGGCGCACCGGCGTATCGGCGGGGATGTGGAGCCTCGAACGGACCCAGCGGTTCCACCCCAGGGCCAGCCCCCCTTTGAGCCCGCGCATGACCTCGGTGGGCGACACGTCTGGAAGCGTGCGGGCCTGCAGTCCCTGCAGGACCTCTTTCGCGAGCTCAAAGCCCGGGCTTTCGTTCTCGAAGATGAAGTGTGCAAAGCTACGGGGGGCGTCGTCCGGGGCCGGGTCCTCCAGCAATCGGAAGTAGTACATGCGCCCCTCCGCAAAGCGAGGCTGGAAGAGAGACGCCGCTCGGTTTCGCTCTTCCGATGGTACCCTGGCGATGGGGCAAGACAAGTGGTCTCCCAGGTAGTGCCCGATGGCCGCTTCGTCGGGGAAGGGCGCGGCGTCCGCCTGGCGCTCCATCTCCAGAAGAATCCGGGCCGATTCGAGCGCCCCAGCCGCGATGACAAACGACTCCGCAGTCACCGTTACGGTGCGGTCTCCACACGTAGCCTGTACTGAGGACACCTGCGAACAGCCATCGGGCGTTTCCAACAGTTGCCAGTCCGTCGCTACGGCGTTGAGCAGCACTGTCAGACGCTCGTCGTTGCTCGGAAACTCGTCCAGCAGGGTAGCCAGGTTCTTTCGCCGGAAGGGGAGGTATTGAGCGATCTGCAGATCCAGTCCATTGGACGTGACCGCTTCCGCCTCCTCTCCGATGTATCGACGAGCGAGGGCGTTCGAGTCCAATGGAGGGCGAAGATCCAGCGTGTCGAGAACAGCGCCCGAATGTTCGGCCACGACCCGAACAATGTGCCGCCAGGGATCAAAATCGCCGTTTTCGCGAGGTCGAACATCGTGGTCCGTGTGCGGGACGAGGACGCCGCCCCAGCGCGAGGTTGTGCCGCCCAGGCCAAAGGCTCGCCCTTCATCGACTCCGCGATACGCCATGCCCTGCAGTTCAGCCTCGAATCCCACAGAGTCTCCATCGCCGCAGACCTCCCCCCCTGCCTCAAGAATAGTGACATCTATCCCCCTGCGTGCCAGCCGCACGCCCAGGTAAATGCCCGCCGCGCCCGCCCCGACGATGCACACGTCGCAGGCGTGCTCCGTTTCGGCACCGTCCAGCGATCGTGCGTCGATAATCGGCATACCTGCGTAGAACCAGTTCCCCTTCGAAGGAATGCGTGCTGATCTGTTTCTTGCTCCGGTGGACTGACGGTCGCCGTTTCTCATGCAGGTCGCTGCTCCACCACAGCGGCCTGGAGGAAACTCTTGAACTGTACTGCGAAACCGGAACAACCCCGACAATGTTTTCAGAGCGCTAGCCTATCATGTGGCTTCAAACGGTGCCTTACGCTGTGAGGCTGTCACGGGCAAAGCGCAGCCTGAAGGCACTTCGTTGGTTTCCTCCGGGATACCCGACGATGTGGAACAAGTCTCTTTCGAAATCCAGCAGCCGCTTTGTTCTTGCCGGATGCGAACTGATCCTCTCGTGTGCTTGACACCGCGCACAATTCAGGCTGCGGGTTTCACGAAGAACGTCAGACATTCTGGAGTCTCCGCTGATATCCAGTCTACTCCACTGTGACCTCAAACGTCGTGGTTGCGGCTCCAACTCCCGGGATCTCCCCCGTCACGGTGATCGTCGCCGTGCCCGCAGACTGTTCCGTCAGTTCGAGGGTGTAGTCGTCGGACTGCACATTGGACGTGACGACGGAGGTATCATCCGACGAGGCCGTGTAAACAATTTTCTCGCCTGACTCCTGCGAGGAGGCAACCCCGCGCAGGTCATAGGTGAACGGGCCGTTTCCACTTGTGTAGTCGAGCCCGTTGCTTCCATCCTCGCTCACGACCTGTCGTGCAATAAACAGACCCGTTGTCTGATAGTCCTCATCGGGCGTGATTTGTGCACTCCAATCCACGTCAATCGTATTCCCGGTCCCAATCGACTGATCGAGGTTGACACGAAGGACGTGCTTCTGGGCATCCACGAGATTGTTGCTGTTCGAGCCATCCACGGCAGTCCCGTCAGGCTTCGCTCCCTCTACGCTCGTCACAGACGGATTACCGCTCGTCACCGTGGCGCTACGCTGATGAGGATGGGAAATTAGGTTAGGGTCGATCAGCAAATAGTCATTGCCCTCATCGCCAGCGTCTGAGGTGTACGTGCCGCTGTTCTCCGATACGCGGCCCGACTTATCCGTGCAGTTGCGAAGCCGAACATTATTGTTTGGCATGAGATCACCGTGCCAATACTTGCTCGTGTTTGAAGTATTTTGCTCCGTCTGGGTGCGAAACTCAGCGCCGTTCAAGAATAGCCGTACAGCGCGAGCTATCGCGTCCGCTGGTGTGCCGCCTGCACTGTTCACGATGGAATTGTACCCGTGCTCGTTATTGACGGACCCTCCCTCCATGTACCAGTCAAGCGGGCCGTTCGCCAGCCTGCCGTCGTTGGCCGCGCCGTGCTCGAATGTTTTTTCCGTACCCGGCTCCCACACGAAGTTTTTGTAGTACACCCGCCACGCTTTTGCTGCGCTATGGGATTTAAGAGTGTACTTCCCAATATCGCCACCGTCCGGTGTGACCCCCTGTGCAGCTTTGTACGTGAAGTCTTCGACCCGAAATCGCCGTGTCGTACTTCCTCCCGACGGCGTAAGGTTAATCCCGACCCCGTGGTCATACACGGTGATGTTTTTTAAGAGGGTGTTCTTGTCAGGATTGAAGGGCGGGTCTTTGGTCCCTCTCTGCACGAAGAGGGTAGGTTTCGGGTCCGTCCCGTTGATCCCGCTTTCGTCCCAGTTTTCGGGCTTATACCCCCTGATTGTGCCATTCTTCCATTCCGTCCCGAACCCATCTGCCTTTAGGATTCCGGGGGCAGCACCGAACGATTTGTCTGCGTTGGACAGGTCAATCGTAAACCCGTCCACTGTTAGCTCCGCATTGCTTCGGGACGCAAAAATGGTGTTGTAGTTGAACTGCCCCTCCTCGACGTTTTTGATGGTGAGGTTTGTGTACGTCGGGCTAATGTCATTCCCACGAGGGTCGGCAAGGGGATTCGACCCCCAAAATTGCCCCTCAATCGTGATGTTGCTTAGATTGTCCCCGTTGAGTCCGTAAATAAGGTGGTTGCGCCTCGCGTCCCGAACGTGAAGGTTGTCCACCGAAAAGTCGGCTACGACGGAGTTGTTGCCCGTGCTCAAGCCTGACGCCGCAACGTCAAGGATATTCACGTCCTGCACCTCAAACGGCATGTTCTGAGGCCAGTCGCCACCCGCGTCGTAGAACGCGTTCCCGCCGCCCCCGTCCTGAAACCAACTCGTGATGCTGGAGCCATCGGGCATCGAATAGTCGCCCAGATTGTTGAAGACGTGCATGTTGTTCCGCACATTCCCATCAAAGAGGATCTTGGACATGCCGATGCCCTTCGGGTCATCCCCCGCCATAAACTGTTCGTTGACTTTTCCAAGCAAGATGTTATGCACACGCTTCCGGTCAGGGTCGGCCCACTTGTCGTAGTCGTCCTTCCGGTGAAACACAAGCTCGCCGGGAAGTTGCCGAATCTCGCCGCGTGTGTACCCATCCTGGTTTAAGTCGCCAGTGCCACGTAGCCACACTTTCTCCTGAAAGGGGACCCAATTGTTGCGGTAAAAGGCATCTTCAATGTCCACGTAGACCCAATCGTAGCTCTCCTGCCTGTAAATCTCTGCCG
Source organism: uncultured Salinivenus sp. (assembly GCA_964612165.1). Classification (GTDB taxonomy): domain Bacteria; phylum Bacteroidota; class Rhodothermia; order Rhodothermales; family Salinibacteraceae; genus Salinibacter. The sequence goes on along the minus strand of CAZTDC010000137.1, from coordinate 3,005 downwards.
CCTTCGCAAAGGCCCACCGCAACCACTGATCGGCCTCCTGCGGGTTGTTCGGGTCCATTCGAGGAGCACCCCACCACTCGGGCTTGACGCTATTCGTCACACCCTTTCGCTCCACGCGAAGGTCGGACGTAGCGTACTTGTAGGTGAACAGTTCGTCGCCCTGACTGCCAAACCCCACGTTCGGGGTTAGCTTCTCAAACGGCGAGAAGCCGTCGTCCAACCGCTCCGTGCCGTTCTTGAGGTCGATCCACGGGTCTTGGTACATCTTTCGGCCATTCCAGCCGTGAAGCTCATACATCTCCATCTCGTCCTCGGGATCGGGGCCGTAGACGACCTTCGTGTGCCGCCATGAGAGGTCCGTGTGGTCGATGGTCGAAGACTCCGTAACGCTTGCCAGTTCCGACTCGGGGATAAAGCAGGTCGCCCCATCCGTCTCGCACGCACTGTCCGTCACGACGAATATCCCTCCCCCCCCATCGCCTGCCTCGTCTCGCCCCCGTGTACGAATGTACTGCCCGGATTGCACACCTTCGAGACTGAGCGCGTCCGCCAGGGTTTCTGCTCTGACCGGGTAAATTAGCGTATCCGGCTGGTCCACGTAGACCTCATACCCCTGTCCTGGACGGAGGGAATCAAGCGGGGAGGACGAAGCAGACGGATCGTACCGGACCCCGTCTCCATCTTCAACGGCGACCAAGGACTCCTCGATGGACACCAGGGCCTGTTCAACCGCCTGGGAGCCGGTGGAGAGATATGGGACGATGTTCCCTCCCTTGTCCAGCACAATTTTCGTCGCCCCAGGCGATGCTTCCACCCCTGAGATGCCCAGTGTAGTGGCAGTCTCTGCGTAGACCTTGTACCCTTCGTCGACCTTCCAGGTCGAAATCTGCTCAACCCCTTCACTCGGCAGATACACCTCGCCGTCTTCGTTTTTCACCATGGACACCGGCGTGCCGTCGAAGAGGGTCGCAAACGACGAGTCGTCCGGCTGCACGTACAGGGACACGGTGTTCCAGCCCGACTCCAGGGAGAGTGTCTGCGTGGTCTGTGCGACGCCCGAAATGGGAAGCGCGAGCAGTATTGACACCAGTAGGGCGAGCAGAGGTCTACAGGCCCTCTCCCAGAACGGAGGAGACGAGGGATTCGCCTGAAGGGTACGAGAGAGGGAATCAAGCATGTGCATACACAGTTGGGAGGAAGAGACTGGCGTTCCAAGTTCCGGCTCTCAGGTGCTCGGAAACGCCTATGCGGTTACGGGGCTTAATTCGTAGTCAAAAACTGCGCCAGGCAGCACCTCTCCGCACCTGGCCTCCAGTCCCGCTTTCTGCTCTTCCGCTTCGTATTTTTTACTTCTTCTCTGCTGCCGTGGTCTCCAGCCGTCCTGGAGGAGGCATCAATGCCATGCAGAAACTTCTCTCGGTAACCCGTTCGGAGACACGGCCAAACGCCGAGAAGCTGGTATCTTTGTCCGGTATCTTTGTGATGCCATGCTTCTTCAGATCCATCGCACGTTTTCCAGTGAACGACCACCGATTTTTTTCAAGCATCCGGACTCAGCACAGAGAGGAAGTGACTTCGAAGGGAAACGCGCCAGTCTGCCGTCCTCATCCACTCACCTGATAATCCTACCCAACTGGCGTAGTTTGGACACGGACCGGCCAGTCCGCAGGCAATTGTCCAACTCTGTCCGGTATGGTTCCACGCAATTCTTTTCCTTCCTGAGGGAAAGCCCTTCTGCCTGTCGAATACACTAGGCCTCAAGCCATTCTGAGATTGTCGTCTGCCGGCCCGACGGATCTCTTGGAATACGAAAGAGACCTGTCGGGGCACCCGTGGGAATTGCGTCACTCCGTCTTGCTTCAAGGGATTCAATCGCTAGATCAATCCGAACGAAGGTTCGAAAAGACACGCGACATATGTGAGGAAAGCTTCAAGGTGCTGGGGGACTACCTACTGAAAAACCGGATCGCACTGCGTTGACCGTGCGATCCGCGGCGACATCAATTGACCAGTCCTGGATGCGCTCGGCAGAAGAATCCCCCATCGCTCGGAGCCGTCTTCGACCCCGAAGCAACTCGTCGAGTGCCTCCCTTAAGGCATTGGCATCTTCTGGCGGAACGACCCGACCGTTCGTCTCATTGATTAGATCAGGGGCACATCCAACTCGTTCAGTCACAACGACGGGACGCCCGCAGGCCATCGCCTCATTGACGGCCAGCCCCCACGTCTCCCCCGGCCCCCGAGAGGGCAACACGAACACGTCGCCCAGGCGATAGACGACCGGCATTCGCGATTGGTTTTGGAACCCAAGAAAGTGTACGCGGGGATGGCTCTCGACTCGTGCCATAAGTTCGTCCTCCATCGGGCCGCTACCGACGACGGCGAGATGAGACCGTTCGTCTTTCAACCGCAGGAAAGCATCCAGAAGTACGTCCGGAGCCTTTTTCGTCCCGAGCTTCCCGGCAAAGAGGACGACCGGCGCATCCGTCGGAATACCGATGTCGCTCCGCCACCGGCGCGCTTTTTCCTCTGCGTCGGGAGCCTCCGCAAAGCGGGCATTGTCGATTGCGTGCGGCACCCAGGCCAGTTGCTCGTCAGAGAGGCCGTGCGCCTCGAAATAGGCACGGTTGTTCTGCCCCACGTAGAGGGCCACGTCGATGTGCCGGTACACCCAGCGGAGGAAGAGGCGGCGCAGGAGCGTACGGATTCCGCCCTGTTCGTCGAGCAGCGTCGAGTCTCCGCGGAAGAAGACGGGGACATCGCCCGAGAAGTGCAGGAGAGCGCGGAGGTGGCTCTGGTAGGCCCACCCGAAGAGAAGCAGCGCGTCGGGGCCCCACGACTCGATTTCAGGAATAAGATCCGGGTTGACGAGGCCCCGAAAATGGTCAGAGCCTGGATCCGATGACCTGTTGGGGACAAGTGTGTAGTCGTAACCTTCAAGAAGCGGAACGTCCCACTGCACATCGTCCTCGAATCCGGGGTCGTAGGCCGACTCCGTGGCCCCT